>NZ_JFJV02000249.1:0-5973 GCF_000611145.1 Cupriavidus sp. SK-3
CGCTCCCGCCAAGTGCAGCCCCGGCGAGCCGGCATCGAGGCCGGCTCGCTCGAACTGCGCAATCTCGGTGACGGTGGCAGGCGTATCACCCTCGGTATCCATTACGACTTGCAAGCTGATCCGCATGGCGGCCTGCCACGCATGTCTGGGCATGCCAGTCTATGCCAGGATCTGTTGCAAACGTTCATTGGCGGCCCGACGGTCGAAGCGCCGGTCCAGCCAAACCAGCCATTGGTCGACCTCATCCCGCAGGTCGTCCAGCATAACTGGACCCTCGCGCAGCGACTCGAGCCAGTCGAGGAACTCGTACTCACTGCGGTCGTCCCTGGCCTCCAGATACCTCTCGATCCCGCCGATGTCCTCTGGCGGACAAGGTCCGCAACCCGCCACGCAACGTGGCAGCCGGCCAGGACGCTGCCGCAGCATACGCCGCTCCAACCGTATATCGTGGCGCCACCACGCGTTGAAGTCATACACATATACGAAGCCTTCGTGTTCGCGGAGACAAAACGCAGTCAGTGGCAGTTCGTTTGCCGCAGTGGAGAACTGCAAGACGCCCTCATGAGCTTCGCCGTAACGCCTGCCACGAATGCTGAACGTGTGCAGATGCTCGTCGGCCCAGCCCATGACTACCTGGATGACATTGTGCAATTGTCCGAGCGTCAAGTGCTCAGGAACGAGGACGCGTCGCCAAACCGGCGGGCTCAGGCCGCTCAGAGCAATTCGAAGTTGAAGGATCGAGGTCGCGCCCCAGGATCGGAAGCCATGCGCGCATTGTCGATGCCTCATTGGCCTCTCGGTGGTGGTCCGGTAGTTCGCCCCCGTTTTGGCGCGGTCTCCTCAACGCGAATGAGTCTTGCCGTATAGCGATTGGCATCTCTCGCCCCGAAACAACGCAGTCGCATCGTGTGGTCACCCCGAACGTGGGGTACCGCACGGATCGGCGTTGTTCCGGGGGGAACCAATGTTACCCTCTCGCTAACCGCGGGGAGCTAGAGGCAAAGCGGGACAAGCCTGGCGGCTGCGATCGGGCGGTTCAATGTGCCAGTTGCGCTCGGGAGGAGCTGACGTGCCTCATTCATCGGTATTTCAGCGTGCCATGGACGCGGTCGCCTGCATCTCGACAGATGCGCCGCCCTGGACCGATATCCTCACGACAGGCCGCGATTTAATTGGCGCCGATTCCGGCTCGCTCATCATGATGAACGGGAGCGGCGAACTTCTCAACGTCGATCACGTTGGAATATCAGACGCCACGATCTCAGACTACGCGGAGCATTACCACAAGGTCGACTTGCTCGCGCACGCCTCTCTCGGGCTGGCACCGGGCACCTGGTTGGACAGCAACGTCGCCATCCCACGATCGCAGCTCCTGCGCTCCGAGTTCCACAACGACTACCTTCGCAAACACCGTCAGGAGCAGATCTTCGCGCTCCTGCTTGAGCGGAATAGCGAACAGCTAACAGGCTTCAGCTTCCAACGATCGAGCATCGAAGAAGGCGCCGGCGTGCGCCTGGCGGCCGGCGAAGTCGGCATCTATGTCCGGGAGTTTCAGCGCGCCTTGGCGCAAAAGAGATCATCTATGGCTGAAAACCTGAAAGTTCTGGACGACACCCTATCCTCGCTGGGTGAAGCGGCTTGTCTCGTAACAGCGGGCGGCGCGATCACCCGCGCGTCGGACGCGGCGTTGGCCATGCTCGACTACCAAGACGGGCTGACCATCAAGAAAGGTCGCCTACACCATCCCCTGCCCGGCGTCCTTGCTTACATTCGGCGCAACTTGGCCTTGGCACTGGTCACCGGCGCGAAGTCCAAAGCGACAGTGTCCATTGCTCGAGGCGAGACCCTGGTGCTGGACATTGCCCCCGCATCCAACCGACTGAAGCTGGCAAACGAACGCCTTCTTGTGGTTCGGATCAGGCGCTGTAGCGCTTTCGGTGCGCCGAATGTCGAATCGCTTGTCCATACATTTGGCATCACGCAGGCCGAAGCCAACGTTCTAGCCGCCCTGGTGGCCGGGTTGGCGCCGGCTGAGTACGCGCAGGGAAACGGGGTGTCGGAGAGTACCGTTCGCACGCAGGTGGCGAGCATCAAGATGAAGCTAGGCTGCAGTCGCGTCGTGGACCTCGTCAAGTTGGCCGTTATTTCTCAATCGTGAAGCCTGGGCCAGTCGGCCAGCTATCTCGTGACTCGATGCGCGGCTTCACCAGCGGCCCTCCGCGCCGTCAAGCATTTTCTCCAAGTCCGCGCTGGCTAGATTCTGCAAAGCCTCCATGACAGATGTTGTGCTCCTCCCGCCACGCACCCCGCCGTAAACCCCAAAGCGACGATCGTTTCACGCTCGAGAAACCCTTGCCGACAGGACGAGCTAGCCGGCTTCGATCAACATCCGCCCCGGTCAGACTCGCCTCTGCGCCCTAATTTCTTCGTATTTCTCATCAAAGTTGATGATGTGGGCCGGCCGCCTGGCGGCAAGACTTGTAGCCAAGGCGCTGTCAGGGGAACGGCTATGGCTCGGATCGAGGTTGCTGAAAATCAGGTTGTTGGTGGCGCGTCAGCTACGGCATCGCCGGCTGTCGGGCGGGGGCCACTTGAGTTGCAGGGACTGGATGAAGCAAATCCTCTGGCTGGGAGCGTGCGGGACTTCGCCGGCGGCGCGGAGATCCATCCAGCCTTGCGCGCGGATCGATTCCATCGGTGGGCTGTTGCCCGGATAAGGATGGGCGGCTATCCCTACGCGAAGACATTGATGGGTGCCCCAATGGCAGTCACCTCTCTGGCGATGATGGATGGCTCGATCTATCAGGGGCTCAACTTCTCGTCGCAGGACTACCTGAGCCTTTCGACGCATCCAACGGTGCTCGGTGCCGTATTGGAGGCGATGCACAAATTCGGAGTCCATAGCGCCGGGTCGACCGCGCTGGCTGGGAATTGCGGGTTAGCGCCAGCGCTTGAGGCTGACCTGGCCGATCACCTGCACATGAACCATGTCTGCCTGTTCCCTACAGGGTGGGCAGCGGGCTATGGCGTGATAGCCGGTCTCATGCGGCCTGACGACCATGTCGTGATCGACCAGCTTGCTCACAACTGCCTTCAGCAAGGCGCAGCAGCGGCTACTAGGAATGTCCACCTATACCGACATCTGGATGCCGAGCACCTTAGCCGGGTGTTGGCAAGAATTCGTCGTAGGGATGCCGTCAACAGTGTGATGGTCGTGACCGAAGGCGTGTTCTCCATGGATTCGGATTCGCCAGACCTAGGCGCGCTACAGACAGTGGCTTCCGAGTACAACGCTATCCTGCTGGTCGATGTCGCCCACGATCTCGGCTGTTTGGGTGGTTACGGAGGTGGCGCGTTGGAGTTGCAGGGAATGCTGGGGAAGGTTGATCTGGTAATGGGTAGCTTCTCTAAGACGTTCGCCTCAAACGGAGGGTTTGTCGCCAGTACAAATCCGGCGATCAAGGAATACCTGCGTTTCTACGCTCCCCCGAACACGTTCTCCAACGCTCTGTCTCCCCTACAGCTAGCAGCCATCCATGCCTCCCTAAGGATCGTCCGATCGACGGAAGGTGCTTTCCGTCGCGAGAAGCTGATGCATGCTATTACCGCGCTACGCGCCGGACTGACCATCCGCCAGTTCAAAGTCCTGGGTGAGCCGTCGCCGATCGTCCCGGTGATGGTGGGTCACGATGCTCTGGCCCGCCTGACCGTGCGTGAAATCACCCACCGCGGTGTGGCCGTCAATCTGGTCGAGTACCCCGCTGTCTCTACCAATACCTCCAGGTTGCGGCTCCAAGTCATGGCCGACCATTCAGCGGAGCAATGCCTGGATGCCGCCCACCGCATCAAGGGCGCTTTCGACGCGGCTTCAGTGGAGTGGAACGATGCTGGCCGGTGATCCGGCCGAGAGGCCGCCTGGCATCGACGCGCCTTCCGCCTCGTCCTCTGTGTCTTCTCCCTCCCCGCGCCAGGTACGGACAAACATTCTAGACAATTGCCGGGACCGGTCGTGGCTGATCGGCCTTGGGGTTTGGTCGGCCGCTATTGGGGTGTGGGTGACGGTCTTCTATGCAGGCCTCATGACCGACGCCATCTGGCTCAAGGCGTGTCTTGGTGTCGCCTTGGGATTCGCAACTGGTGTGGTGTTTGTCATTGGCCATGACTGCGCCCACCGTTCCCTAGTGCCAAGCGCACGGATCAACCGGATCATGGCGCAGGTCGCCTTCATGCCATCCCTCCATCCCGTCTGTACCTGGGAGACCGGGCACAATAAGCTTCACCATGGGTGGACCTGTCTGTTGGGCAAGGATGAAGGATATCCGCCCCTGTCGCCGCAGGAGTTCGCCGCGCTACCGCCGTGGCGCCAGGCGCTCCACCGGTTCTATCGATCGCCGGCCGGGCTGGGGTTCTACTACCTCGTGGATATCTGGTGGCGATGCCAGATTCTGGCGCTGCCGGCAGGCTTCCGCGACTTCCGCCGGCGGGATGGGTGGATCGACTATGGGCTGGTCGGGGGCTGCTTGCTCGCCCAGCTCGTGGTGGCCACGCGCGCCGGTATGGGTGGCGCCTTGGCGAATTGCCTGCTGATGATCGCCCTGCCATTCGTCGTCTGGAATTTCGTCATGGCCTTCGTCACATTCCAGCATCACACCCATCCCGGGGTCGTCTGGTACCGGGACCAGCGCGAGTGGAACTTCTTCCGGGGGCAGGTCCGCGGCACCGTCCATGTCCAGATGCCGGTATGGCTCGACGTCGTGTTCGGCCGGATCTTCCAGCACACCGCCCACCACGTCGACAAGACGATTCCGCTATACCACCTGGTCGAGGCCCAGCGGGCGCTAGAGGATGCCTATCCACGTGACGTCTGTGTCGCGAAGCTGTCCCTCTCGAATCTTCTGTCCATCATCAGGGCGTGCCAGGTGTTCGACTATGAAGCGAAGTGCTGGATGACGTTCGACGCGGCGATCGGGCGGGTAAGCCCGGTGGTGCCCGCCGGCGGGCTGCCCACCGCTCACGAGGAGGCGCCGCGGTGGAATCTTGGGTGCGAGCTCGGGTTCGTGGCGTGGATCGGTCTCTGCGTGCTGATCATCGGGTACTCGATCGTGCCGCGCGCGGCGCTGGTCGCGCCATATGGCGACGTGGCCCTCGCGATCTACCTCGGGCTACCGGGGGGCCTCATGTTCTATGGAGCCCATCTTCTCTGGCAGTTCCTTGCGCGCGGCCGCGGGCCCATTCGCGAGCGGGTCGCAGGCTGGCCCTGGCACGACAAACTGGTGGCGACGGTGGTGGCGTTTTTGGTGACCGATGCGACGTGGGCGTGGGCGGTGGGCTGACCCTCGATTGCCCCGGGGGCGAAGTGCCAAAGGTCGTAGTCGCAAGGTTGGTGGAGGGGCACGCCATTGCGCTGCGTGCAAGAGGCAAGCGGCTAGGAGGTGTGCGCTGGCGAACATTGTCGGCTCTTCCTCATCAAGATTGGTGATGCCGACAGGCTGCACTCGGAAATAGTCTGCAAGAAAACTTCGGGGGATGTCATGAGACTCGGAATCGCAAAGCGTCGGACGTCTCGGATAGTTTTTGGGGTTCTTGTCGGAGTCGGCACGTCCATTCTCGTTGGGTGCGGCGGTGGATTGGCAGCGATTCGCGAATCCGCCACATCTCCGCCAACCGACCGATTTTGATAGAAAATAGGCCGGGTCAGGCCGCCCGTCTGACCATCGGGATCGGCACCTGGGCTGTCATAGCCAGACTGCAGGCGACGACGAACTGATAAGTGGCCCACCAACGTCTTCCGGAGGGCAAGCGTATTCGCAAGCCAGGCATACCGGCAGAGCCAGCGCCAGGTCAGGGTAGCCGACTGATTCGACAATGACGCGGTGCTGCCAGTCATCGCCAAAGTCATAGCGGTACTCGAATTCGGTGGCCGAGCCGAGCGCATGGTTCAGCCGAACGCCCTTCTCCGACCGCAGGCCTTCA
>NZ_JFJV02000250.1:0-21506 GCF_000611145.1 Cupriavidus sp. SK-3
CATCGCGCTGGGGTGTGGCCCGCCCTTGGGGCGCTCCACACGGCTAGACCGAATCGTGATCTGCTGATATCGCTTTCTTTTTTGACATCCGCATCCTTCGGTTCTTCGTGGTCTTCGTTTCGGTCCTGCGTTCGACGCGAACTGCCGTCGGGCATCCAATGGTTTGTTCCACGCTCCCGCTTCCGGGAGGGGCCGGGACAGGGCGCGCTCGCTATGCTTTGGTGCGTCCTGTGGGGCTTTTGCGGCGCTTGGGAGGCATCCCGGAGGCAGGCTTTCCATCCGGTTTTTCGCACGCCTCCGGTCCGGGCTCGCCAGCCAGTTTATCCCGCAACCATGCGATAAACACCTCGGCGTCCTTCGGCAGTTCGCGCGCCGCGGGCACTGCCATCAGCCCGTACTCGAACTGCGCGAAGCCATATGGCGCGAGCAGTTGTCCATCCCTCAGCTCCTTGCGGATCAGCCTCTGTTCGATCAGCGCTACGCCTGCGCCTGAGAGCGCCGCTTCGATGCACAGGTGCGTGTGCGGGAAGGTGAGTTCGCCGGCAGGGGCGATGCGTTGGCCGGATAGCGCTTCCCACTGGTCCCAGGCGCTGGATGTGAAGTCATGCGTAATGCGCACGCCGGAGCGTACTGAGCCGGCATACGACGGCGCGCACACGGGTCCGAAGGCTACCGGTGCCAGGTGCAGCGCGCGCCGGCGGTCGGGCTCCGGGTAGGAGGTCAGGTCCCAGGCAATCACCACGTCGGCGCCTTCCGTGCGCATTTCCCGGGCGGAGGTCATGGACAGGCGGATCCGGATGTCGGGCCGCAGGCGGTAGAAGTCCACCATGTGCGGCACCAGCCAGCGCATCGCGAACGTGGCGCTGCAGGCCACGTGCAGGACGGCCCGCGCGCCTGGTCGATCAGCCGGCTGTAGCTCTGTTCAAGCTGGTCGAACACGGACCGCACTACGTCGTACATGCCCCGGCCACGCTCGTTCAGGCGCACCCCGGTGCCGTCCTTGTCGAACAGCGTCGTGCCGGCATGCTCCTGCAACAGGCGCAGTTGCCGGCTGATCGCGCCGTGCGTGCGGCAAAGCTCTTCGGCGGCGCGCGTGATGGAGCCGGTTCGCGCCGTGGCTTCGAAGGCGCGCAGCGTGGACATGGGGGGCAGCGTCCGCATGAACTGTCCTTGTATGAAGAAAACTGACGAATACGGGAAATTAACTCGGTTTTGCCGGCGGCGGGATGAATCTAACATCCTTTCCATTGCCACTGCGGCAGCAAATCAATACGGCGACCAGCCTCGGAAGCCGATCCGGTAGCGTGAGTATTACTCACGAAGCTTTCGTGCCGGATGCCGCTGGCCAAGCATTTCTGATGAAAGGAGTGGCGAATGAGCCAGATCGCGCGGGTGCAGGGATATGAGGTGCTGGACAGCCGGGGAAATCCCACGGTGGAGGTGGAGGTCACGCTGGCCGACGGCGCGGCCGGCCGCGCCACGGTGCCTTCCGGCGCGTCGACGGGCGAGCGGGAAGCGGTGGAATTGCGGGACCTTGACCCCAGGCGCTACCTGGGCAAGGGCGTGACCCGCGCGGTGGGCGCGGTGAACACCGAGCTGCGCGCGGCGCTTGCCGGCGTCGATGCCCGCGAGCAACGGCAGGTCGACGACATCATGATCCGGCTGGATGGCACGCCGAACAAGGGACGCCTCGGCGCCAATGCGCTGCTGGGCGTGTCGCTGGCGGTGGCACACGCCGCGGCCGCGTCGGCGCGCTCGTCCTTGTTCGCGCATCTCGGCGGCCCCCGCGCCAGTGTGCTGCCCGTACCGATGATCAACATCATCAACGGCGGGGCGCATGCGGACAATACGATCGATTTCCAGGAGTTCATGATCGTGCCGGTGGGCGCGCCGGGCTTCGCCGAAGGGGTGCGCATGGCGTCGGAGATCTTCCACACGCTTCGGCTTGCCTTGAAGGCGGCGGGCTTCAATACGAATGTGGGGGACGAAGGCGGTTTTGCGCCCGACTTGCGCACGGCGGAGGAGGCGCTGGACTTTATCCTGCGGGCCATCGAGACAGCCGGATACCGGGCGGGCGCAGAGGTGATGCTGGCCATCGATCCCGCGGCCAGCGAGCTCTTTGCCGGCGGCGAATACGTCTATCGCGGGGAGGGCGTGACGCGGTCCAGCGAGGCCCAGGTGGACTACCTGGCCGGACTCGCCTCACGCTACCCGATCTTCTCGATCGAGGACGGGATGGCTGAAAACGATGCCGGGGGCTGGAAGCTGCTGACGTCCCGGCTGGGCGACAGATGCCAGCTGGTCGGTGACGATGTGTTCTGCACCAATGCCGCGTTGCTGCGCGCGGGCATCGGGAGCGGTATCGGGAACTCGATCCTGGTCAAGGCCAACCAGATCGGGACGCTGAGCGAGATGCTGGACACCGTAGGCGTGGCGCATGCGGCCGGGTACACGGCGGTGATGTCGCATCGCTCCGGCGAGACCGAGGACGTGAGCATCGCGGACCTGGCGGTGGCGACCGGATGCGGCCAGATCAAGACCGGCTCCATCTCCCGCTCCGACCGGACCGCGAAGTACAACCAGCTGATCCGCATCGAGCGAACGCTGGGCGCGCGGGCGCAGTACGCCGGCACCGCCATTCTCAAGGGCCGGACCTGATCGAGCGGCGATCCGCCTGCGCGGGCGGATCGCCGCCGCCATCACGAGCCCGCCACCTTCAGCAGCACCGGATCGTTGCGATACAGGTCGGGGAACATCTGCTTCAGGTAGCCGATCTTGGGCAGGTCGTTGATGACGATATAGGGATGCGCGGGATGGTTGGTCAGGAAATTCTGGTGATAGCTTTCCGCCGGGTAGAAGGCCTTGTAGTCCTCGATGCGGGTGACGATCGGCGCCTTGAAGGCATTGGCCTTGCCCAGTTGCGCGATGTACGCCTGCGCTATGCTGCGCTGTTCGGCGCTGAGCGGGAACACCGCGGAGCGGTACTGCGTGCCGTGGTCCGGACCCTGGTAGTTGAGCTGCGTGGGATTGTGCGCGACGGAGAAGAAAACCTGCAGCAGCTTGCCATAGGTGACCTGCGCCGGGTCGAACGTGACTTGCACGGATTCCGCGTGGCCGGTGTTGCCGCCGCTGACGGTCTCGTACTGCGCCGTGCCGGCCGCGCCGCCGGCATAGCCCGACGTCACCTGCTTCACGCCGCGCACGTGCTGGAACACGCCCTGCACGCCCCAGAAGCAGCCGCCCGCGAACACGGCGGTTTCGCTCTGGGCGGAAGGGGCCTTCTCGTCCAGCGCGGGCGGGGGGATCCTGACGGCGTCCTCGGCGGAGTTCGCCACGCGCTGCCAGGCCAGCAGGCCCGCGGCCAGCATGACGAGGCCCGCGAGCCTGGCGGTGGACGAGCGCGTCCACCAGGAGGCGCCGGTTGAAGAGTTCGTGGTCATGATTGCCTGTCCTTGAATATTGCCGTTGGTGATGTTCGTGATGCTGTCTGTTGCCGGTGCGCGCATCAGCCGAATGTGAATGCGTAGGCTTCGACACCAGCGTCGAGGAATTCGATGGCAAAGGTGCGGTCGGCGACCTTGCCGGATTGCCGCACCAGTTGATACAGCCGCTGCTCCGTGACCGTGCCGCGGCCATCCGCAGCCACGTCGGTGCCGTGCGCGTCGCCCGGCGCGGCGCCGTCGATCGTGACGCGGAACCGCACCGGCCTGCCGTCCTGGCCCGGCCCCAGCACCAGGTGCAGGTCGCGTGCATGGAAGCGGTAGACGATCCGCCCGGACGCGCCGGCCAGCGTCGCGTGCTCGGCGCCGACCTTCCAGGTGCCGGCGAGGCCCCAGTCGTTGAGCGCGGGTTGTGCGGGTGCGGTGTAAGTGTGCGCCTTGTCTTGCGCCTCGCCGCCCGGTGATGCAAAGTTCTCCGCCCGCTCGTAGCCGAGATAGGTTTCGCCGGACTGAATCTCCGCCTTGTCGGCAGCCATCTGCACGCCTTGCGCGCCGGTGGTGCCCAGCCCCGTGGCTACCTTCGCCGCGCCGGCGTGGCCGGCTTCCGCCAGCAGTTGCTGGATCACCTGCTCGGATTTCGCGTACTCGCCCTCGCCGAAGTGGTGGAAGCGGATCTGCCCCTGCGCATCGACGAAATAGTGCGCCGGCCAATACTGGTTGTTGAAGGCGCGCCAGATCGCGTAGTTGTTGTCGACCGCGACGGGGTAGTCGATGCCAAGGTCGCGCGTGGCCTTCTTCACGTTATCGATATTGCGCTCAAAGGCAAACTCCGGCGCGTGCACGCCGATCACCACCAGCCCTTGGTCGCGGTACTTCTCTGCCCACGCTTTCACGTACGGCAGGGTGCGCAGGCAGTTGATGCAGGAGTAGGTCCAGAAATCCACCAGTACCACCTTGCCGCGCAAGCCTTCCGCCGTGAGCGGGGGAGAGTTCAGCCACTGCACGGCGCCCGCCAGCGCCGGCAGCTGGCCTTCCACGGGCAGCGTTGCCGGGCCGCCCAGCGCCGCGCGCATCATCGCGCCGGACGATGCTGTCATCGCCGCGCCGGCTTGCGCGTCCTGCGCGGGCGCTGGCCTGGCCGACAGCCGGTCGACAAGGTGCTGCTCGATCCCGCCGGTGGCCACGGTCGATACGCGCGCCAGCACGCCGGTGTCCAGCCCCAGCGCAATGGCTGCCACGCCGAGCAGCATGGTGGCGCCGATCCCGCGCCGGACCCATTCCCCCGCGCCCAGCGAACGTTTCATCGCGGTAAAGACCCGGCCGCCGATCAGCAACGCGACCGCCAGCGACGTGGCCGCGCCGGCGGCATAGGCCACCAGCAGCAGCGTGGTGCCGACACTGGCGCCGCGCAGCGCGGCCCCGGTCAGCACCAGGCCCAGGATCGGGCCGGCGCAAGGCGCCCACAGCAAACCGGTGGCAATGCCCAGCAGGAACGACGAGCCCGGCCGGACTTGCTGGCCGTCGGCCTGGGCAAACGCGGAGAGCCGGCTGCCGGCGCTGACCAGCGGGTGCATCAGCCGGTCCGCCAGGCGCGGCAGCAGCAGCGTGAGGCCGAATACGGCGAGCAGCGCAATCGCCAGCCAGCGTCCGTACTGGTTGGCCTGCGTCACCCATCCGCCGCCGACGGCGGCCAGCGTTGCCACGGCCGCGAAAGTCAGCGCCATGCCTGCCAGCAGCGGCAGGCCGCTGCGCACGAATGGCTGGTCGGCCCGGGAGAACACGAAGGGCAGGACGGGCAGGATGCACGGGCTCAGGATGGTGAGCGCGCCGCCCAGATAGGCAAGGACGAGGAGGAGCATGGAATCTTTGCGGTTGGGGTTGGAGGCCCGGATGTCCGGGGGCTCAGGCGGCTTGCGGCTTGAACGTCATTGCCAGGCCGTTCATGCAGTAGCGCAGCCCGGTCGGCTTGGGGCCGTCGTCGAACAGGTGGCCCAGGTGGCCGCCGCAACGGCGGCAGTGCACTTCCGTGCGCGACATGCCGAAGGAGCGGTCCGTGCGCGTGCCGACCGCGTTGTCGAGCGGCGCCCAGAAGCTGGGCCAGCCGGTGCGGCTGTCGAATTTCGTGCGCGACGAGAAGAGATCCAGCTGGCACCCCGCGCAGGCGAAGATGCCGGCACGATGCTCGTCGTTCAGCGGGCTGCTGTAGGGCCGCTCCGTGCCTTCCTGCCGCAGCACGTTGTACTGGGCCGGCGTCAGCACCTGGCGCCATTGCTCGTCGGAGCGGACCACCTCGAAGGTGTCGGCGGGCTTGCCCGCGCCCGGCTGCCCGGCCCCCCGCGCCCCCCCGCCCCCCGGCCCCCCCCAGCCGCTGGCGGCCGCGCGGGCCCCCCCCCCCGCCCCCCCCCCCGCGCCGCGGGGGGCTGCGAGTGCCGCCACGGCGGCACTACCCGATACCAAAAAGCGCCTTCTGCTTCCCATGATGTGCTCCTGGCCTTGATTGGCGGGCCGTTGCGGCCGCCCGTTGCTGATCGTTGGCGCATCGTAGGCCTGGCGCAATCCCGAAGTCCTCACGAAAGGTTAAATTAATTGTGATAACTCAACGCCTCGAAATTTTGCACAATAGCCAGGCCGGCGCATTTCCCGCGGCTGCCCTGCCAGGCGCGAGCGGGATCGCGCCCCGAGGCCAGAACCGGATCACCTCAAACGGATCACCCCAAGTGGATCACCCCAAGCGCATCCTGATTGTCGAAGACGACGTCGACATCGCCAATATCCTCAGCCTGCACCTGCGCGACGAGCGCTATGACGTCGTGCACAGCGCCGACGGCAACGAGGGCTTGCGCCTGCTGGAGCAGGGCAACTGGGACGCGCTGATCCTTGACCTGATGCTGCCCGGCGTCGATGGCCTGGAGATCTGCCGGCGCGCCCGCGCCATGGCGCGCTACACGCCGATCATCATCACCAGCGCGCGGTCCAGCGAGGTGCACCGCATCCTCGGCCTGGAACTCGGCGCCGACGACTACCTCGCCAAGCCGTTTTCGGTGCTTGAGCTGGTGGCGCGCGTGAAGGCGCTGCTGCGGCGAGTGGACGCGATGGCAAAGGACCTGCGGATCGACGCTGGCAGCCTGGAGCTTGGCGGCCTGTCGATCGATCCGCTGACGCGCGAGGCCAGCGTGGACGGCCGGCGCATCGAACTGACGCCGCGCGAGTTCGACCTGCTGTATTTCTTCGCCCGGCATCCGGGCAAGGTGTTCTCGCGCATGGACCTGCTGAATGCCGTCTGGGGCTACCAGCATGAGGGCTACGAGCATACGGTCAACACCCATATCAACCGGCTGCGCACCAAGATCGAAGCCGATCCGGCGCAACCCGGCCGCATCCTGACCGTCTGGGGGCATGGCTACAAGCTCGCGGCCGGACCCGCGGCAGCGCAGGGAGATGCGCCGTGACCCTCGGCCTGAACCTGAGCCATCGCCTCACCCTGACGCAGCGGCTGTCGCTCGTTTTCTCCGTGCTGCTGCTGGCCTGCTGCGGCGCCTCCGCCTGGCTGCAGGTCCGCTCGAACGACATGCGCGAGAAGGAGGTCATCCAGGACCTGTCGCGCGGGCTTGCCGGGCACATCGCCCGCAACGCGTCGCTGATGGATGCGAACGGGCTGAAGCCGGATGCCTTGCGCCGCTTGTTCGGCCAGTTGATGGTGGTGAACCCGAGCGTGGAGGTGTACCTGCTGGACAGCCAGGGGCGCATTCAGGGGCACGACGCGCCGGCCGGCCACCTGCAGCGCGAGCAGGTGGACCTCAAGCCGGTGCAACGCCTGCTGGCCGGCGAGCCGCTGCCCATCCTCGGCGACGACCCGCGCAGCGCCGGCGGGCGCAAGGTGTTCAGCGCGGCGCCGCTGCGCGCGGGTGGCGGCGAGCCCTCCGGCTATATCTACGTGGTGCTGCTGGGCGAGGCGCATGACGAACTGGCGGCGAGGGCGTCGGCCAACTCGGTGCTGCGCACGACCTTATGGTCGATGGGGCTGGTGGCGCTGCTGGGCTTGTTCGCGGGCCTGATGGCGTTCGGGCTGATCACCCGGCCGCTGCGCCGCCTGACCGAAGCGATGCGCCGCTTCGATGCCGACGCCGCACCGCCTGCGCAGCCGCGCGTGCCGCGCCCGCCGTCCGCCAGCGCGCGCGATGAAATCGTCGCGCTGGAGGCGGCGTTCGCGCAGATGGCGGACCGCATCGCCGAGCAATGGCGCGCGCTGACCCAGCAGGACCAGGAGCGGCGCGAACTCGTCGCCAATATCTCCCACGACCTGCGTACGCCGCTGGCCTCGCTGCATGGCTACCTGGAGACGCTGTCGCTCAAGGCCGACACGCTCAGCGAAGCCGAACGCAAGCGCTACCTGTCCATTGCGCTCGCGCAAAGCCTCAAGGTGGGCCGCCTGGCGCAATCGCTCTTCGAGCTGGCCCGGCTCGAGCACGGCATCGTCCAGCCGGCGCTGGAGGATTTTTCACTGGTGGACCTGCTGCAGGATGTCTTCCAGAAGTTCGAGTTGCCTGCCGAAGCGCGGCACCTGCGGCTGCGCGCGGGCATCCCGCAGCGGCTGCCCGCTGTCACGGCCGACCTCGGCATGATCGAGCGCGTGCTGACCAACCTGCTCGACAATGCCATCCGCCATACGCCCGCCGAAGGCGCCATCGACGTCGACCTGGCCCTGCGCGAGGGCAAGGTGTCGGTCACGGTCAGCGATACCGGTCCCGGGATTCCGCCGGAACTGCGCGACAGCCTGTTCCAGCGGCCGTTCAGCTCTGGCGGCGCGCATCGCGGCGGCGGCCTGGGTTTGCTGATCGTCCAGCGCATGCTGCAGTTGCATCACAGCCAGATCCGGCTGGTGGAACGGGCTGGCAGGGGGACGGTGTTCTGCTTCGAGCTGCCGGTGTCTGGCGGCGCGTCCCGCTGACGGGGCGGAGCTCAGTCCGCGGCCTGGCCGGCAAAGCGGGAGATCAGCCACGAGGCGGCGGGGCCGGGCGGCGTGTCGGTCCGGTAGATCGCATCGAACGGGTACAGGCCACCCTTGTAGTCCGGCAGGTCGAGCAGGACCAGGCGTCCCGAGTCGAGATCCTCCTGCACCATCGGCACCGGCATGTTTCCCCAGCCGATGCCTTCGCGCAGCAACATGTGCTTGGCACCCAGGTCGGCCAGGCGCCATGTGTGCGTGCCGATCACCGAGAAGTCCACGTTACGCGTGAGCGGGGAGCGGTCCGACAGCACAAGTTGCACGTGGTGCCGTCCGGCGCCTGGCGGATTGGGGTTGGCGCTGGCCAGGGGGTGGCCCGGAGCCGCGACCGGCCGCAACATGACGCCGCCGATCCCGATGCGCTCGATCCCTGCCGTGACTGCGCTGAGCGGCCCACTGACGCCAATCGTGGCACCATGGTCCAGCACCAGCTGCGCCACCGCCCCAAGCGCCTCCATGTGCAAGTGAAGCGCCACCGTGGGGAATGCATCGCGGAATGCCTTCAGGGCATCCACCACCCGTGCCGCGGGGAGCATCACGTCCACCACCAGATGGAGTTCGGCCTCCAGGCCCTGCAGCAGGCCCTTTACCTTGGCGCGCAGGCCGTCGATGCCCAGGTAGACCGTGCGCGCCTCGGCCAGCACGGTGCGGCCCGCCTCGGTCAGCTGTGGCTTTTTTGTGGTCTTGCGGTCGAATAACGCCACGCCGAGCTGGTTCTCCAGGTTGGCGATCGTATAGCTGATGACCGAGGTCGCCCGGCTCAGCTTGCGTGCCGCGCCGGCAAAGCTGCCCACGTCCACCACAGTCAGGAAGACCTTCAGCTGATCCAGGGTCGGCGTACCGGGATTGGGCATCTTATCGATTTCATCGAACGTTTCGATCCATATTATCCCAGTTTCGCGTACGTAAAAACGCGCCTACATTTCCTCCATCGGCCGCGCAATGCAATGCAACGTAATGCAACGCAACGGCCACGCGGCAAGACAGGCGTGTAGCGCACGTCCTGCCGCAGACCAATCCGAATCGCTCGTATCAACCGGCCTGCCAAGGCGGCGCGGCCAAACCGAATGGAGAATCATCATGTCTCAAACCGCTCAGCTCGACGCCCGGGTCCGTACCCTGTCCGATTCCCCCGCCGTGGCGGGCCTGACGCTGCTCGGCCGTGTCCTGGTCAGCGCCATCTTCCTGCTGTCCGGCGCGTCCAAGCTTGCCGCGCCGGCGGCCATGGTCGGCTACATCCAGTCGGTGGGCCTGCCGTTTCCGCAGTTGGCCCTGGGACTGGCGATATTGGTGGAACTGGGGGGCGGCCTCGCGCTGGTCCTGGGCTACCGCACGCGCCTGGTTGCCGCCTTGCTCGCCGTCTTCAGCGTAGCCACCGCGCTGGCCTTCCATGCCAACCTGGCGGACCAGAACCAGTTCATCCATTTCTTCAAGAACATCGCGATGGCCGGCGGCCTGTTGCAGATCGTGGCCTACGGCGCTGGCCGGTTCAGCCTCGACGCGCGCCGCGGCAATGCGTGAGTCTGGCCGGACCCAGGCAAAGCGGGAGTGGGGACAGCTGCCTGCGCAGAAACGGTGTGGACATGGGTACGTGTCAGGACGATGCGCCCCGTGATCCGGCGGGGCGGAATGCGCGCATCGGAAACGCCAGCACGAAGATCAGCGCGGCCAGCACCAGCGCGGCGCTCAGGATGTACAGGCTATAGGCAAAGCCGCCTGTCGCCGCCTTGATCGCGCCGACCATGACCGGTGCGACCAGGCCGGCGCTGCCGCCGATCGTGCTGATCATGGCAATGCCGCCGGCCGCGCCGCGGTTCGCCAGGATGCTGCCGGGAACGGTCCACAGGATGGTGAAGGCGCTGGCAACGCCCGCCGACGACAGCGCCAGGCAAAACACCGCGGCAAGCGGGCTGTGCATGAACATCGTGGTGAGCGACAAGCCGAGCGCGCCAACCAGCGCCGCCACGGCAAAATGCCAGCGGCGCTCCCCGGTGCGGTCCGAATGGCGTCCCACGGCGACGGAGGCCGCGATGCCGGCGACCGCCGGCACCACTGCGTAGAAACCCACCTGCAGCACGCTCAGCCCCATCATCTTCAGCAACGTCGGCTGCCAGAACGACAAGGCATAGATGCCCAGGATGACCAGGAAGGAGATCAGGCCGAGCAGCCACACGCGCCCGTCGCGCAGCGCGGCGCAGAAGCCGTGGCTGGTGCGGTTGCCATTCGTGGCCTGGTCCTCTTCGAGCAGGCGGGCTACCCGCTGCTGTTCCGGGGCGGTCAGCCACCTTGCCCGGGCGGGCCCGTCCGCCAGCACGAAGAAGGCCAGGATGCCCAGCAACACGCTCGGGATGCCCTCCAGCAGGAAGAGCCACTGCCATCCCCGCAAGGACCACGTGCCGTCGAGAAAGGTCATCACCAGTCCGGCCAGCGGGCCCGCGACGATCGGCGCGGCGCCGTAAGCCATGAAAAACAGCGCCGTGGCCTGCGCCCGCCGCCGCGCCGGGTACCACAGCGTGAAGTAGAACAGCACGCCCGGCGCGAAGCCGGCTTCGAGCACCCCGATCAGGAACCGCAGCGCATAGAACTGCGTGGGCGTGCTGACAAAGATCATGGCCGCCGACGCCAGCCCCCACAGGCCCATGATGCGCAGCAGCGTGGCCCGCACGCCGATCTTCGCCAGCATCAGGTTGCTCGGGACCTCGAACAGCGCATAGCCGAGGAAGAAGATGCTGGCTCCCAGGCCGAACACAGCATCGCTGAAGCCTAGATCCTCGCGCATCTGCAACTGCGCGTAGCCGACGTTGGTCCGGTCCAGGTAGTTGAAAACGTAGCAGATGCACAGCAGGGGAAGCAGCCGCCAGGTGATCTTGCGGAACAGTTCGCTGTCGCTGGCCGGATCGCCGGCCACCATGCTGGCCCGCTTTGTCAGGGTGACGGTATTCATTGCGCGGCGCTCCTGTCTTCCCGGAGCGCGGCAGTCTTTGCGACTGCCAGTTCGCCGAATGCGGTCTCGCCCCACAGATGGCTGGATGGCGCGCCGGGGAACAGCCAGTACGGCGTGCACTCGGACGAAGGCACGACATTGCTGAACGGATGGGCTTCCGAAGTGCCCGCGATGGTCTTCTCCAGCACCATCGACAGGTACTGGTCGTTGCTGCCCTCCTGGGTATTGCCGTTCAGGATCACTTCCGCGCCGGTGGCGCGGGCAAAGCGCCGGATGCCGTTATGGCGTGAGTTCGCCGGCGCCCAGCTATCCGCCGAGACGCCGTTTTCGCTGCTGACGCGGATGCCGTCGGGCGTGCGGTAGACCAGCGAGTGGTTGCCTTCCGTATGCCCTGGCGTATGCACGAGTGCCAGGCCGCGCCCCAGGCGCACGCTGCCGTTGAAGGCGACGATGCGTTCCGGCCGCACGCCCGCCAGGCCATTGGGACAGTACCAGTCGGCCTGTACCGGCAGCAGGCCGTGCACGCTGGCCAGCTCTTGCTGGTGCACCAGCATCCTGGCGTTCGGCAACAGTCCGGCGTGGCCTTCGCTGCCGAGCCAGCGGCGTACGTCCTGCGTGTGCAGGTGATCGTAGCTGATGTAGTCGATCTGCTCCGGTGCCACGCCGCAGCACTCGAGCGCCTGCGGCACAGTGGCGTAGACGGGCGCGATGGTGCCATGCAGGAATTGCGGCGTGCGCGCGCCCATACGCTTGAAGTAAGGCGTCTCGGCACCCGCCTCGAAGTCCGCGGGGGTGAACAAGAGCGTGCGCAACTGTCCCGCGAAGTCCTCGTACTGGATCAAGGTCATGCGCGATAGCAGGTGGATCAGGTGCGGCTTGAGCATCTGCTGCGAGTACACGCCGTTGAACGCATACCAGGCAGGGTAGGGGACCCGTAAAAGGTCGAAGCTGCGCGCGAACCGTACCGGCGGCTCCTCCAGGAACTGCTCGCGGAACTGCTGCCCCGCGTGGCGCAGCGCGCGCAAGCGGTCCTGCGGCGCGGGCGCGCTGCGGGCGCCGTCGAAATCGGAGACCGGCAACAGGCCGGACGGATCGGGTTCGCGTTTCATGCGGTGTCTCCTGTGGTCTTTGTTTTTTTGTTTTTTTGCTTTTTCTATTTCCTCGCCAGCGTGGGGCAATGCTCAGTAAGCAGATTCGGCCTGGCGCGCCTCCGGGTGCCCCAGCAGGCCGCCGATCAGCCTGGGCAGCATCTCGGGCGGCGTTCCGGCCAGCAGCTGGCGCATCATCGTCAGTGTGTCGAAATACACGCGCTCGCAGACCAGCCGCTCGTCTTCGAAGATGAACAGAGCGATCATGCGGCAGCGAAAGGCATTGCCCGTCGGTGGCAGGCCGCGTAGCGGGCCGCGGTGCGTGCCAAGCAGCCAGAACTCGACGATGACGGAGTCGTCCGTGTGACGGAGCTGGATGATCTCGTGCCGTTGGTCGGGGAAGGCCTTGCGGCTGTCGATGTAGTACTGGCGCACGGTATCGGTGCCGTCGTGCACTTCGCCGCTCGGGATCAGCTCATAGTGCGGATGCGGAAAGGTAGCGAGCACCGCATCGAAATCCTGCCGTGTTTCGTCGGCAAAGTGGTCAAGCACAAGGCGTTCGCGGTGTGCCTTGAGATCGGAGGAAACGGTCATGTTGTAGCTCCATGTGGGGCAATCAGCGGATCGGTGCGGCTGGTGCCGCCATCCGTTGCCTGGAGCGATTATCTGCAGCGCGCCGCGGGAAGACTGTCGCGGCTTGGCAGTTGCTGATCCGGATAAACCCCGTGCCCGGGTTCATAGTGGCAAGCGGTGAACAGTGTGCTTCCGCCGTTCCTGAGATCGGCCTTTATGTCGGAATGATCAGCATTGCCGCCGGTCGCGAACGCGGTATGATCCGACGATCAGGTGCCCGGCGCGGCAGGCTTTGCCTTCAGTTCCGGTGCTTGCCCCGCAGGCGAATCGCATCGCGCGATGGCGCTTCGAGCCGGGACCCCCATGCGGCCGGGCGATGGCCGCCGGATATGACAGGGTGATGGAAGACATGAAAACCAGCGCAAGAAACCAGCTGAGCGGCAAGGTCAGCGCCGTCAACAAGGGCGCCGTGAACGACGAGATCGAACTCGAGATCGCCGGCGGCGTGAGGATCGTGGCCACCATCACCAGCGACAGCACGAAACGTCTCGGTCTTGCCGTGGGCAAGGAAGCGGTCGCGCTGATCAAGGCGTCGTCCGTGATCGTGGGCGTGGCCGACCCGGGCATGCTGCTATCGGCCCGCAACCAGCTCGCTGGCACGGTGTCGAGCATCAGGATCGGTGCGGTCAATGCCGAAGTGGCCATCGGTCTGCAGCAGGGCGGCGAGATCGTGGCCATCATCACCAATGACAGCGTGACCAGCCTGGGGCTGGCGCAAGGTGGCGCAGCCGTGGCCATCTTCAAGGCTTCCAGCGTCCTGCTGGCCACCCGCGCCTGAGCGGGGCCTTGACGGGGACGCCGCGGGCGCCGTCGGGCTGGTTCCGGTGATGCCGGGCGCGGCGCTTGCCGCGCATCGCCCATAGTCGTTCCTTGCGCCTTCCCTTGCACCTTCCCTTGCACCTTCCCTTGACGGAGCCTGTACGCATGCAAGAACCGAAAGCCGCCGATCTCCTTTCGCCACGTTTCGAAACCGGCCCGGCGCTATGGGTAGCGGGTCTCAGCGACCGGTTCACACCGGACACGCACGCGGACATCCCCGCACTCTGGCAGACGTTCATTCCCCATATCGGACAGGTCCCGGGCCAGGTGGGCTGGATTACCTACGGCTTGTGCTGCAATCCCCGGGAGGACGGCAGCTTCGAGTATGTCGCCGGTGTCGAGGTGCAGAGCCCGCATGGGCTGCCGCCGTCCTTTCGCTGCATCAAGGTCGACCCGCAGCGCTATGCCGTGTTCGAGCATGCCGGCGATATCTCGACGCTGCACGTGACCTGCCGCAGCATCTGGCAGACGTGGCTGCCGGCGTCAGGATTCCAGTCAGGGCATGCGCCCGATTTCGAGCGCTATAGCGCGGACTTCGATCCTGTTGCGGGAACCGGCACGGTGGAAATCTGGTTGCCGCTCAGGGACGCAGCGTGCAGGCCGGCATAAGGACTAGCTACCGGCATGTACAGAAAACCAGTCAGCGCCATGTTTTTGATATTGCATTCGGCTAGCAGCTTCGCCACGGCACAGTGCCCGCCCGACGCGTCCTGCGGCCCCTTGACGCCGGAATTCAAGGTGGCGATGTACGCCTCCATCGTTGCCTTCCCGATGGCGTGCGCGAAGCTGGATCCCGCGAATGCGGCTCGCTACACGGCAGCCCTGCAGACGGAGCTTGGCAAGCTGGACGCCGGGGACCGGCAAGCCATGGCCGAGGCGGCGCGCGACCCCGCTCTGCCAGAGATGCTGGCTGCCGCGGAGAAGAAGCTCGACGAGGAGCAATCGCCCCGTAGGCTGCTGAAAAAATGCGACCGCGCCCTCCAGCGCTCCGAAGCGGGCGAGACGGCAAGCCAGAATTGATAGCGCAGCCGGCGCGCAGGCGCGCGCGGGGAGCTTGACAGTATTTTTGCCATCAGCCACCAAGAAGCCACCAAAAAGGCCATCCGCGCAGGGTGTTGGGCCACGTCCGACGCGTTCAGCCGGTTGTTGGCCGCGCCCCATCAATCGCTCCCCGTTTTGGGCTCTTCCGTGCACACCGCGTGGCTCCGCGCCTATGGCATGGCGTGTGCTCTGTGGGAAGGTAGAGCGCCTTTCGCGGCGTTCGTCCCCCACTTCGAAGGAGCACATCATGCATCGAAAATTCGCCTGTACCGCCATCACCGCCGCCGCAATTGCCGCCGCTCTCCTGGGAGGCACCGCCTACGCCTCTGGCCCGCGGGACAGTACCGTCTCCGGTGACAAATACGGCTACAACTTCCGCGTTGGCAAAACCGACGCGTTCACCGACGGTGGCCGTAGCGGCAAGTTCGACACATTCAGTGACGGCGCCCGCATGGTCGATCCGTACACCGACGGCGGACGCATGGTCGACCCTTACACCGACGGTGGACGCATGGTCTCCGGCATGGACCGCAGGGGCGTATCGGCCGAGCCTTCGCGCAGCTTCGACGTCTACACCGACGGCGCCAATACGTGAGTGGCTGGCAGCACCCGCCACGCCAGCGTCTCGCCAGTTCCGCGCATGCGGGCCTGGCGAGGGCCGGATCCCGGCCTATCCGGAATCGGCCGCGCAGCGCGTCGCGTGCATCCTCCCCGCGAGGTAGGCAAGGTTGTGCGCGACAAACAGCGCCAGCAGTATCGCAGCTACGCTCCAGGCAAGCGGCGGCAACCAGGGCAACAGGGCCGCTATCTCCGGATGCTTGCTGGCCCCTGACGCGACGATGGCAATCCGTGTGAACGCAGCGAGCGCGGACAGCGCGAACACCAACCCGGTGAAGCAGCCTTCACGCCCGACATGGCCTGCATCGATGGCGGCGTTCGCGGCGGTGCCGAAGATCACTCCCCACAGCCCGCCCGCTACGCATTGCATGGCCAGGATCCCGCCAAGCGAAGACGCCGATGCGAATCCGAACAGGGCCAGCGTGCCAAGCGCGGTGGCTGCCAGCAACAGGACGTAGGCCGGCAGGCGCCTGAAGACAGCGGTTCCCGGCAACAGCACGCACAGCGCAAAGCCGATCCAGAATGCCGGCATGACGCGCACCAGATCGGGCGCCGGCATGAACTTCAGGTATGCCGGCGCCGAGTTGACGGTTGTGTGGATCTGAAATCCCAGCGCGAGGGACCAGACGGCGGCAAAGAACAGCCAGATCATCCGCGCATGCCCAGCGCCGCGTGCTGTCATTCCTGCATCGTCAACAAGGGGCGCAGGCAATGTCTCGGCCCAGCGTAACGCTGCGACAGCCACGACGAGGCCCGCGCTTGCAACGACAAAGGGCAAGGTCGGCGATACGCCGCGCAGCCAGACAGTAAGCGTGGGCGCCAGCGCGGCGGCGATGCCAAGGCCGAGAAAGGAGCACGCCACAAAAAACGGCGTGGCCGATGTCTTCATGCTCCTGCTGATGATCACCATGGGCGGCGCGCGCAGCGCCGAAGATGTCGCAGCCCACACCGCGGTCAGGCCAATCAGGAGCACTGGTGAAGTCGCGTGCGGCAGCAGGACAAACGCGGCGCACGAAGCCACGGTCATGGCCAGTATCCACCCGCCAAGATGCCGCATCGCATTCGCGACACGATCCGCGGCAATGCCCAGCGCGCAATCCATGGCGACAAAGATCACCTGGTCCATCAACAGGATCCAGGCGGCATGTTCCCGGGGAATGCCCGCCTGCGCCGCCAGTTGCGGAAGAAACGCGAGGTATAGCGTCCACGTGACCGCGAGCAGGAATTGCACGGAACAAAAGATCAGGGCGCGCATTGATCTCTCCGGCTATGCATCGAGGAAATCGGTCATTCACCCGCGGCCGCGCGGCAGCATGCACATGCCGCTGAACCCTTCACCACCAAGCATAGAGCAGGCGCTTGTTGCGCGAAAGCGCGCACTTTGTGCGGGACATGCACCCTGTCCCGGGACGGATTCATCCCGCTGTGCATGCCGCAGCGTTGCCGGCTTGAGTCCCCCGCCACGATGAACAATACTGGGCCATAGGCTCGCAGGACGGAGTGGGCGGGACCTGCGCATGCCGAAGTCATCTCAAGGAGCGACCCATGTTGCGCGACAGTCATGCATTCAGCGGATTCTCGGTCGACGACATCGCAAAAGCGACGGACTTCTATGGCGGAACGCTGGGCCTGGAAGTGACAAAGACCGGGGGCGTGCTGACGCTGTACCTTGCTGGCGGCAACAACGTGTTGCTCTATCCCAAGGCAAACCATTCTCCAGCCACGTTTACCGTGCTGAATTTTCCCGTGGAAAGCGTGGACCGCGCCGTGGAGCAACTGGGCAAGCGCGGCGTGCGGTTCGAGATCTACGACCTGCCTGGACTGAAGACCGACGAGCGCGGGGTCTGCCGGGACAGCGGCGGCCCTGTCATTGCGTGGTTCAAGGATCCGGCGGGCAACATCCTCTCGGTGCTTGAGCCGATGTAGGTCGTTGCAGCCCGCGTCGGGGCCGCCGCAGATTTCTCTGCGATTCCCGATGTGACATCGCTGGCGAAAGAAGGACCGGCTATGCGCGGTGTCCCGCGCCTGGCTGCGTGCCGGTGGCCTGAAGATCCGCCAGGTTTCTGGCGACAAGCCGCTGCAGGTTCCAGAGACTGGCATCCCGGATGCCAAGGCGCTCCAGGTGATCCACGGTCTGCATCAGGTACTCGGCACCGGATCCCCAATGGCCGACTGCCTTGCTCAGCACGCTTGCGATTTCCTCGTTGGTCACGCCGCCGACAAAATTGCGGCCCTTGCGATCGGCGGCAAAGACGATGGCGCGCACGGGGGTCTGTCCCGCCCTGGCGGTCACCCATCGGGGTGGACTGGTGGGCGGCTTGACGGTCATCTCCCGCCGCCAAAGGATGCGGAGGACCTTCATGGCCCGGTCCCCGGCGATCCGATACAGCGCGCCGCGGCAACTGCCGCCAGGTACCAGCGACATCATCAGCCCGGGCTGTTCGGGCGTACCGCGAAACCGTGTGAGCCGAATGCAGAAGGCACGATGCCAGCCGTGCAGGGCGGCTGGCATCTGCTCGTCAACCTCAAAGCCCGGGTTCCACAGCAGCGAGCCATAGGCGAACAGCCAGATGTCCTGGCCGTGCCACGCAACGGCGGCCAATAGCGCATCCAGGGATGCGTCGTAGTCGGCCTCGTTGTGGACGACGACGCCAGGGGCGGGCCCGGCGTCCTCGACCTTGCGCGCAATGCGCCCCACCAGGTCGGGCGTCAGGCGCCGCGGTGCCGAGCGGTGCTGATGTGTCGTAGCGGGCGGTTGCATACGTGCTCCCCATTCACTGCCTCGCGGCAATGCGGCTCGGCTGCTGTAACGCTAGATCACGCGGCAACATAGAACAAGGCCGGGCCGGCCAGGTGCCGGCGCCATGGCGAAGTGGCGAAGTGGCGCTACCTCCACCGTGATCCCGTGGCTGGGGCGTGCCCTTTACCCAGCCGCCAGCCCCAGCGAGCGTAACTTCGCCCCCTGGTCGTGGTCCACCTTCACGCTAGGGCGGTCCGGGGCGATGTCGCGGTCGAGGATCACTAGCGGCGCATCGATTTGCGCGATCTGATGCTGCAGCCTGGCCGAGCTCTCGGAGCCGGGAGCAGACAGCACGCCGTCGACGCCGACGCGGGTAACGTCGAGCAGCGGCTCGGTGTCGTTTTCGTGTCCACCAGCAGCAAGGTATAGGCGGCTTCGCGCAGCACGTGTTCGGCTGCGCGCACGATGACGCCATAGAAGCGGTTGGCGATATCCGGCACCAGGCAGGCCACCAGCCGGGAGCGCCGCGAGCGCAGGCTGCGGGCGGCGGCGTTGGTGACGTAGCCGATCCTGCGCGCGACCTCGGCCACGTGCGCGACGGTTTCGGCGAAGGGCCCGCCGCGTCCCGCCATCGCATTGGATGCGGTGCCCACCGAAACGCCCGCTTGCTCGGCCAGGTCCTTCAGGGTCGGCTTGCGCCGCGTTTCAGTGGTCTTTCAGTGGTCTTCTTCATGGGTCTCCGCGGATGTCGTCGTTTCCTTGTGCCGGCTGTGCAGCATGGGCATGAAACGATTCAATCGCGCGGAGCGGATTTGCGGGAAGCCCCTCAGGCCGCCTTCTTCAACGTCGCCAGCGCCTGCCGGCCAGCCGCCAGCTGCTGCGCCACTTCGGCGACGCGCGCACCCAGGTGCTCGGCCGTGCGCAGGTCCGCCAGCGGGGGCACCACATCCGAGCTTTCGTCAGCGTTCGACTGCGCCGCCGCGCCCAGGAAGAAGCCGTGGCGATTCAGCGAATCCTCGGTCGACTTCGAGTTGTTGTGTCCCGGCGGCAGGCCAAGGTTCACCCAGTGCATGCCGTGCTGGGCGGCGAAGATCGAGATCTGCTGCAGCGTGGCCAGCTTGTCGCCCGAACGCGATGCCGAGTTGGTGAAGCCCGCCGCCACCTTGTTGGCCCACTTGCCGCCCTTTGCGAAGACATTGCGCGAGGTGGCATCCATAAAGCCCTTGAACTGTGCCGATGCGCTGCCCATGTAGGTGGGCGCGCCGAAGATGATGCCGTCCACGTTCTCGAGCGTGTCCCAGTGCTGGTCGATGTCGTCGACGCTGATCAGCAGGCTTTCCACGCCATCGACGCCGGCGGCGCCGCGAGCGACCGCCTGTGCCTGCTTGGCCGTGTGGCCGTAGCCGCTGTGGTAGACGATGGCGATCTGGGTAGCGTTGGCATTCATGATATGGGCCTCAAAGAAATTTCAAATATTTGAATGTGGCCTGCATCGCGTTGATCGTTTGATTGCTGGGCCGGTGAAGCAAGTCTAGGCGTCGGCCAGCGCCATTGGCGGAAGCAATATCAACTAGTTGTTGAATTATTTTGAATCAATGGGCGGCGTGATAAGCAGCGCGGTGCACCTGGCCCATCGCGCCAGCCGCGCGTGCCGGTGCCGAAACAGGCATCTCACCACGGCGGCTATCGCGCCGTCACAGCCTGGCAGCCAGGCGGCAGGCCCCCGCAACTCGAAGGTCAGATGGTCGCGCACCTCGCAGAAACCGTCGGCCGTGTCGCGAATTGTCCGCTCGTGCACCCAACTGCGCATACTCAGCATCCGCGACGTTTCCCTGAACTGGTACCCAGGCCCGACCTCCGCCAGCATGATGTCGTCCGCATCCACGGGAAGCACGCACAGCGCCAGGAGCCAGCTGCGGCCCAGGCGCTCGCCAAGCGGCAGCTCGGCGAGCGTCCTGCCTCGCATGCCGGCCGGGGTCGTCATGCGCAGCCAGGGAAACAACTCATCGTTGATGCCTTCCGCCGAGGTCGTGCGATACCAGGCCTGGCTGGCGCGCACTGGCAGCGGGGAAGCGAGCTCGAACATCAACGGCATAAAAGGGCCTTCCGGCAATGGTTGAATCCGTTGGCCATGATAACGGAAGGGCACTCCGGCCCCCGACGTTGCCCCGGATCAGGGTGATGCCGTCAAGCCAGCAGCGGCTACTGCGGCTACTGCGGCTACTGCGGCTGCTGCGGCTGCTGCGGCAAGTTCATGCCGGATCACGTGGAAACCCTCGCTATCCGATGGCGCAACGAAGTAACGGGTGATTTCATCGAACTGCGCATCACTGGTCTCGAACGCATGCGTGCCGCTGGCATTGCGGGCGCGCAGGCGTGCCTTGCACACGGCGTCCGGCACATCGAGATAGTGGAGTTGATGCGATCCACCCGTCTGCTCGAATAAGGCCCTGGCCCAGCTTCGGCTGGCTGGCGTGTTGGCGGGGAAATCGAGCACGACCGACATGCCCGCCAGCAGCAGCGCCTCGATGTGGCCGGCCATGGCGTCTCGCAGCCTGCCGGCGCAGCGGACATAATCAGAGATCGCCCGGATTTCTCCAGGGTAGAGGCGCGACAGCCAGTCGTCCTCGCTGATCAGCACGGTCTCCGGACGGGCCGCGAGTTGGTTCGCCAGCGTCGATTTTCCGGCGCCGATCTTGCCGCAGACCATATAAAGGGTGGCGGGTGCTCGGGACGCGGGGACAGGGCCGGGGTTGTGTGGCTGCATTTCAATCTCCTTGGCGATGAAAGCCCCGGGAGACGGAAACAAAAAACCCGCCTCATGGGGCGGGTTGCTTTGTGTGCTCAGGCCACACGCTAACCCACCATCGCAGGGATGGCAGGAATAATCGAAGGGGTTTGCACGCGGTTCATGAGATGGAGGATAAGTGACTGCGCGTTGGCACGCAATCCCTTTGGGACGAAGGCCGCCCGGCATCGGGCAGCGGGCAGCGGGCAGCGCATAGTCAGCATTCGCGACGTTTCCCTGAACCGGTACCCAGGCCCGATCCCGGCCAGCATGATGCCGTCTATCCTCCACGGTCAGGACCGTCAGAGGCGGCTCCCGCCAGCTCCAGCGTGCTGCCGCGCACCTCGATCCTCACCGGATCGGTCTTCTTCCACTGCTTCTTGGGCACCA
>NZ_JFJV02000251.1:0-52318 GCF_000611145.1 Cupriavidus sp. SK-3
GCCATGAATGGCGAGGTTTCTCGGAGCAAATTTGATGAAGCACTAGGGCAAATGCGGAAAGGTGCAACAGTTGCTTGATAGTGCCGGATTCCTGGCTCCGACCGCTTCGATTGGCGCACTGACGGAATCCGCCAGGCCTGGCCGCGCCCGGGTGTTGCCAACGGCAGCACGCCTACGCGGAGTCGCTGCGCCAGGGTGCCCACCGCGCCCGGTGAAGATTATTACAAAGTGGATATTTTTTGCATTGTTGGCATTATTGGCACTTTCTGCAAAGTAAAAATATCACAGTACGTGCCGGAAATTCGGCGCTGACGAGTCAGCGGTGACCAACAGCCACGCGTCGCGCCGCCATGGCCAGGGCCGTAATACAACGCATACCGCCCGTCCGGCGCAACCGCCAAGGGAATATTAGATCACGCGCCTCGGGGCCAATGTCAACAATTGTCACACGCGGTGAAAACAAGGCATTTGCGGCGCTTCGCTGTGTAGAATTTTTTCAAACAGAAGAACATGTTCACCTCGGCAAGACCACACCGGACATGCGCCGGCGGCATGCCGCATTCGGGAATGTCGCAACCCAGCCAGGGCGCACAGACGGGCTCCACGCAACACGCGCGAACCCACCTTCGAAGGCAAGCTCCGGCGCATCGACCGCGCGCCGAACTCGATGGGAATTCTCATGCAGTCAGATGAGGGCACTGCCGTGATGGCATTGCTTGTCCTGTTCACCGCCACGCAATGCATCCTCGCGGCCCTGATGATGGCCCTGCGCCAGAGCGCGGCCGGCCGCGCCTGGGGTGCGGGACAGGTGTTCGCCTGCGCCGCGGGCCTGCTGGTCATCGATGCCCGGGGCGGGCTGGCCTGGTTCCTGCTGCTGGCGCCGCTCTTTGGCGTGGCCGCCCAGCTGCTGATCCATCGCGGCGTGTTGCTGGCCGATGGCCACCAATCGGCGGACTCCCGCCCGCTCACTGCCGGTGCGCTCGCCATCGTCGCCGTGCTCGCTGCCGCCGCGCTGGGCAACGGCAGCCGCCTGGCCGAAATCACTGGCTACGCGGTGGCTGCCGTCACCGCCTGCTTCACGCTCGCTTACCTGTTGCAACGGCCGCAAGCACTGACCCGCCCCCGCCCCCCCCCGGGGNNGGTGCTGACGGCGTGCGGCCTGCAATGGCTGGCGCAGTGCTGCGGCCTGTATGCGGTACTCAAGGCGGGCGCCCCGGCGTCCAGCCTGGATGCCGGGGTCCTGTTCCAGCTGCGCCTGCTGCCTGCCTTCGTGGCAATCCTCGCCGGCCTGGCTGGCTTTACGCTGATGACCATGGAGGGAATGCTGGCCGAACAGGAAAAGCAGGCGCGCCTCGATCCGTTGACCGGGCTGTTGAACCGCGGCGCCATGGATGACGCCGCCCGGGTGCTGTCCGCCGAATTCACGCGCCACGGCCATCCGCTGAGCTGCCTGGTAATCGACATCGATCGCTTCAAGCGCATCAATGACAACAGCGGACACCGGGCGGGCGACCGCATCCTGCAACAGATCGGCAAGGTCCTGAAGGAAACGCACCGCGCCACGGACCTGGCGGGCCGTTATGGCGGGGAAGAATTCTGCGTGCTTTGCCCGCATACCACCGAAGCCGATGCCATCCTGCTGGCCAACCGCATCCTGCGAGGCATCCGCGCCATCGCCTTGCCGCACGAGCTTGGCGGATTCGCCAGTGCCAGCATCGGCGTGGCGCAGATCCGCGACGGCCAGGGCGGCGGGACGGCCACCTGGGACAAGCTCTTTGGCGGCGCCGACCGCGCGCTGTATGAGGCCAAGCGGCGCGGCCGCAGCCGCGTCGTCCTCGCCTCGGAACTGGAATCGCTGCCCGCGCGCGACCTCTGCCTGCCTGCGCACACCGAAGCCTGCCACTGAGCGCCGGGCAGCCGCGCGCCCGCCAGCGCTTGCCCGTGCCGATATGACGGGAAATTCGCATGGCCATCCACTGCCCGGCTAGAATCCCCCAGCGCATGCTAGTCCGGACGCACTCGCGAGTCCGGTTAGAAAACATCCCTGGAGATTCCGAATGAAGGTCGACAACATCCTGCAGACCATTGGCAATACGCCGCATATCCGCGTCCAGCGGCTCTTTGGCGATACGCATCAGGTCTGGATCAAGTCCGAGCGCTCCAACCCCGGAGGCTCCATCAAGGACCGGATCGCCCTGTCGATGGTCGAGGCAGCCGAGCAGTCCGGCCTGCTCAAGCCCGGCGGCACCATCATCGAGCCCACCTCGGGCAATACCGGGATCGGCCTGGCCATGGTGGCCGCGGTCAAAGGCTACAAGCTGGTGCTGGTGATGCCCGACAGCATGTCGGTGGAACGCCGCCGCCTGATGCTGGCCTATGGCGCCACCTTCGACCTGACCCCGCGCGAAAAAGGCATGAAGGGCGCGATCGCCCGTGCCGAGGAACTGGTGGCAGCCACGCCCGGCGCATGGATGCCGCAGCAATTCGAGAATCCCGCCAATATCGAAGCACATGTCCGGGCCACGGCGCTGGAGATCCTGGCGGACTTCCCGCAGGGCATCGACGCCCTGATTACCGGCGTGGGCACGGGCGGCCATATCACCGGCTGCGCCCGCGTACTGAAACAGAAGTGGCCCGCGCTGAAGGTATTCGCGGTCGAGCCTGTGGCCTCGCCGGTCATCTCCGGCGGCGCGCCCGCACCGCACCCGATCCAGGGCATCGGCGCCGGCTTCATTCCCAGGAACCTGGATACCGAACTGCTGGACGGCGTCATCCAGGTCGACGCCGAGCCGGCACGCGAGATGGCGCGCCGCGCCGCACGCGAAGAGGGCATGCTGGTGGGTATCTCGTCCGGCGCCACCCTTGCCGGCATTGCCCAGAAACTGCCCGACCTGCCGGCCGGTGCCACCGTGCTGGGCTTCAATTACGACACCGGCGAGCGCTATCTCACTGTGGAAGGCTTCCTGCCAGCATAAGGCCGCGTGCCGCCGCGGGATTCTCTTCAGGCAGCGCGGCCCGCGGTGAACCATACTGGAGATTGACAGGTGCCGGCGCAAGAGCGCGCCGGCTGCCGATTTTGCCGATCTGGCGCACCACCGGTCCCGCTGCCCCGCACGGCGGGGCCAAGTAAAGCGTTGACACAAGGAGTTGAGATGAGCATCCCAAGTTATGAAGTCGCACGACTGGCATCCCTGGCGGTGCGTCTTGCGCTATCGTCCGGCCTGTCGCATGAAGAGATGCAGGCTGCGCTCAGCCTCGCGGCCACCATGATCGAGCAGGACGAAGGCGCCACGCCCGAAAGCACGGCAGCGACAACGGTGCCGCACGTCAAAGTGACACGCACGATCCATTGAAGCCATCTGGCCGGGGCCCTTGCCCTGCCCCGCCACGCACCCACCGGCATGCAACCCCTGAGCCGCCTGGCCTCAGTTCAGCAGCCCCGCCCAATACAGTTCCGCCGCGGCCAGCACGGTCCGCATCTGCGTCGTATGCGCCAGTCGGAAGGCGTCGCCATAGATGGTCTGGTCCGGGAACTCGGTGACCAGGGTGAAGGGCACGGTTGAACGATGATCCTCGACGATCATGCAGGGAATCCCGTTAAGCACCGGGAATGGCACCTCGCCGGCGTGGCTGCCCCAGATGGCGAGTTGCCGGGCGTTGAATCCGGCCAGTTCCGGCGAGGCCGCGAGTTGCGCAGTCAGCGCCTGCATGAATGCCGTGCCATCGCGCCCCGCGTGATGGCGCAGGATCAGGAAGAAACCCTTGGGAATGGTCCAGGTCTCGAAGCCCGGCGGCACATAGCCGGTAAGCGGGCGCGTCCATTCGTGGGCGGGATAGCCATGCAGGCTCATGTGCAGCCCCGCGCCGGTACGCTCGATCGCCTCCAGCCGCGCCGCCTTCTCCCCGAACGGCGGCGCCGTGCGTGCCTCGAGGTCGTCGCCCAATGCCGTGTAGCGCGCGGCATGCGACATATGGCGGGGGTTGTCCTCGCGCAAATGCACATGCAAGGCCGCGCCGTCGGGATTTTCCAGTGCGATCAGGGCGAAGTGTGCATGCGGGTGTTGCTTCAGCGCGTGTGCCGCGCGCAGCGCACCCACCACGCCAGAGGTTTCGTTGGCATGCTGGCCACCGGAAATCACCAGCCCCGGCAGCGAGCCTTCGATGTGGGTGGCGTGGACCACGCGCCCCTGCGTGGACAGGGCGCTGAAGCGCTTGCCGCCGAGCGCTTGCATCTCGACGGCGGCTTCGTCCGGTGTCAGCGGCCGGGAGAGCCCGGCGAGCGCGTCGGCGGAAAGCGCCGTCCCGGCAGCGTCGGCGGCCACTGCGCGCGGATGCGGCAGCAATTCCACGCGCACCCGTGTAGCGCCATCGGCGCCATCCGTGCCGCGCACATCGGGCACGATCTGGCCGGGTTGCAAGGTACGATCGCCGCGCGGCAAGCCGGCGCGATCCTGGAAGAACTCCAGGATGGAGAAATACAGGTCTTCGTGCAGGGCTTCGCGCGTACTGATGCACTCGTCCTGACAGGACAGCCGGCGCTCGATGCCGCCTGTGCCGATGCCAATGCGCAGGACTTCGAAATAGGGCGCCTGCACCCCCCAGCCATGGCTGCGGATCGCATTCATGGCGGCGGCGAATGCCAGTTCGAACTCGGTGGCCAGCGGCCCGTCCTCCAGGCAGGTGTCACCCTGCCACACACGCAGCCACCCGCACGGCGCGCCCGACGCCGCTAGCGGCACGAATACGCGATGGGCAACGCCGCCATCGAGCTGGACGGCATAGTGCCCCGGGTCGTCGCCCTCGTCCAGGCGCAGCCTGCCCCCAGGCAGCATGCCGGCGAGCGGATAGGCTTCCAGCCGGAAACGCTGTGCCGTTGCCGTCGTGGCGGCAGGCAGGCGCACGGCGATGTCGCGCACGCCTGCAAGTGGGCCGCGATCGAGTTCCAGGCCCAGTTCATCCAGGAAGAAATGCAGCAGCGGCTTGTAGGCGCTGCGGATGACCGCCGCCACACCCGCTGCGGCCAGGCGATGCTCTGCGGCGCGGCGCGCGGCGGCATCCTCGAACACCCAGGCTTCCACGCGCGTGCCGGGCAGGGAGGCAAGGCGCTCAGTCAGGCCATCCAGAGTGCGTGAAATGGAGGTATCGAGCAGGATCGTCATGGCTGATCTCGGCGCCGCGCGCGGCGGACTGGGTATCGGATCCGGCATTATAGGCAGGCTGCCGATCCTGCGTGCGGCCGCGCCCAGGTCCGTTGGCTGCCGCGCCGGGCAACACCTTCCGCAGCCTAGGCCGGGCCAGTTCCAGCAGCAGGTCGAGGCGAGCCAGGCGATCGTCTTCACCGCCTTCATCACCCTCTCCGCCCTCTCCGCCAGCCTTCGGTCCGCCCCTGAACAGCGTGCAGGCCTCGGCAAGTACGCGCTGCTGCAGCGCGCTGTCCAGCAGGATCAGTCGCGGCCTGGCGCGAGAGCAGGCGACAGACACGTCGACGGCGAGGCAGTGCCCGTGCCGGGCCTGCAGCGGATCCAGCCACATCATCTCGTTGCGCTCCAGCCCGAATGCATGCGCCAGCCGTACCCGCATGCCCATGAGCCGCAGGGGGCCGCTCAGGGACATGCACATGACGTAGCGCGCCGCCTGGTCCCACTGGCGCTGCGAGGCGGGGCGTGCGGGCTCGATCAGGCGGCGCAGCATGTCATCGGCCTGGGTCACGCCATTGCGTGCGCTCAGCCATAGCCAGGCACTGGCTTCCAGCCGGCTGGCCAGGTCGACGCCGCGCCTGCGCCACAAGCGCCGGCCTAACTGGTATTGGGCCTCGGCATGGCCAAGCGCCGCGGCCTTGCCAAGCGCCTCGTCTGCAAGCCCCACGCTGTAACGCGTGAAGTGGCGGTTGCGGTAGAGGCAGGCCAGCGCATAGCTTGCTTCGGCATGTCCCTGCGCCGCGGCACGCGACAACCAGCGCTGGGCCTCGGTATGGCTGGCCTTGCCAATGCGCTCACCGGCGTCGAGCGTGCGGGCCTGGCGATCCATCTGGCCATGCCAGAGCCCCAGCCGGAACTGGGCGTCGGCCGAACCGGTACGCGCCGCGCGTTCGAGCAGCTGGCGCCCGAACCGGATCACGTCGGGATGCCTGTCGGCATGGTCAAGCAGCGCCTCGGCCTGCGCCAGCAAACCAGGCGGGTCGGCCGCTTCGGTGCCGCCAGCGGCTGGCCCGGCTCCGCCGGCCGGTGGGACCGCCGCGAGCCGCGCCAGCCGCGCCAGTTCGTCCGCATGCGTTGGCTGGGCAGGCTGCGCTCGCAGCCATGCCAACAGCCTGAAAGCCGCCTCGGCATGCCCCTCGTCGGCAAGTTCGCGCAACCATGCCAGCGCCAGCGCGCGATCGGATTGCGGCCGGGCGTCCGGAGCCAGCGCCCATTGCGCGTAGCGCCAGCGTGCCACGCTCGAACCGGCCCGGCCGCCCTCCGCGTAGCAGGCCAGCACCAGATCGGCCTGCAATGAGCGGCGCGCCACGTCCAGCGCGATGTCTTCCCAGATCATCCGCCGCACGCAGGCCGCTCCGCCCTGCTCCGCACGCGCCAGCCAGAACAAAGCGCTCTGCTGGTTCGCGGCGGCACCGTCATGCCCGTAGAGATAGGCCTTGCCAAGCCCGATCTGCGCGGCGACATCGCCACATCGGGCCCGCTGCATGGCGGCGAGGAAAGAGCGAGACGCCATGGCGCGGCAAACCTCCTGCAAGGTTGAGTTGGGTTGGATCGAGCCAGGTAACAGGCCAGGGAGAAAGAGACCACCGCTCGGCGCGTTGCTGTTCTCGCGGAATGGCATGGCGAATGGATGGATGTGGCTCCGGCTGATGTTATGGCAATCGCCTATTCACAACATCTTTATATTCAAACTAAAAAAATCCAATAAATTGAAAAAACAAATTTACAACCGAATTAAATTATGATTATTTTTTATTAAAAATCATTTACATCAACATAAATTCAAAGCAAGTCTTTGATTTAAAAGAAGAAATAATTAGTCAAAAACAAGTTTCCTAATTACAACACCACCCGAACACCCGCTTCTTATCCCCGCGCATCGCCTCACATAATTCCTGTCGAACGGTGGACGTTCCCCGATTAACTCATCAAGGAAAACCCATGAAAATCAAGCTGTTCGCAGTAGCCGCAGCCACCCTCTTCGCCGCCAGCGCCCAGGCGCAATCGAGCGTGACGCTGTATGGCGTGGCAGACGTCGGCATCGAGTACCTTTCCAATGCCAACGGCGCCACCAAGGCAAATAACACCAATAGCCGCGTGGCCATGCAGTCGGGCAATATGTCCGGCTCGCGCTGGGGCCTGCGCGGCGTGGAAGACCTGGGCGGCGGGTTGAAGGCGCTGTTCCAGCTGGAAAGCGGCTTCTCCGTCGACGACGGCACCGGCAGCAAGGATGGTTTGTTCAACCGGGCTGCAACGGTTGGCCTGCAAGGCGAGTTCGGCACGCTGACCCTGGGCCGCCAGAGTACGCCGATGTATGACTTCGGCCTGCGCTATGACCCGATGTCCATCTCGGCGCGCTACTCGGTTACCTCGCTCGACGCCGGCTTCATGAGCCGCGCCAACAACTCGGTGAAGTACGTGGGCAATTTCAACGGCCTCACCGCCGCCGCCATGTACAGCTTTGCCTACGATGGCAAGGAAACCGCCGGCCAGGGCGGCAAGAACCGCGAGTACGGCGCCAGCCTGGCCTACGCCAGCGGCCCGTTCGATGTGGGTGTCATGTATGAGCAGCGCAATACCGGGGAAATCAACGCGCGCAGCGCCTCGATCGCCGGTGGATATGCCTTCGGCCCGGCCAAGGCCTTCCTCGGCTATCGCTATGCGCGCGGCGGCAACTGGATGGTGCAAAACAGCATGGGCGAAACCACCACCACCACGGCCAAGGTAAGCTCCAACCTGATGTGGGCCGGCATGGCTTACAACGTGACGCCGGCCCTGAAGCTCACCGGCGCCGCCTACTATGAAGACGCACGCCGCGTCTCGGCCGATCCGTGGCTGTTCGTCGTGTCGAGCGACTATGCACTGTCCAAGCGCACGGATATCTACCTGAACCTGGCCTACGCCCGCAACCGTGGTGAATCCGAACTGGGCCTGAACGGTAACAATGGCCCGCTGACCGGCGTTGCCGCCGCCACCAATACGACGGCCGACGCCAACCCCGGCAACAGGAACCAGTTCGGCGCCGTGGCCGGCATTCGCCACATCTTCTGATGGTGGCCGTCCCGCAGTAAGCCTGAAAGAGTGCTGATGGCCGGCCGGCACCCGTTGCGCGGGTCGGCCATGAAACAGGAGCGCGCATGCCGGCAAGGCATGCGCGCTCCTGTTTCGTGATGCCCTCGCACATCAACGCTTCCGCCAATCGCCCAGATCAGCTGGCTTGCGGCAAGCGCGGCGTGGCGTCGCCGGGCCGTGCCAGCTTCCTGGCAACCCGGTGCTTGAAGGTAGCCACGGTCTTTGGCGAAATCCCCAGCCGCGTCGCTATTTCCAGGTTGTCATACCCATCAGACAGCAACTGGTGCACGCGCGACTCGCGCGGTGTGAGCCGCGTGGCATTGGCCGTGGTTTCACCATCGTTGCCCGCGTTGCAGATGGCTTCGGGAAAGACGGCATAACCCTGCTGCACCATGTCGAGTGCCGCCGCCAGCAGGTGAAAGGGATGCGACTTGCTCACGTAGGCGCTCGCGCCAGCCCAGCGCGCCAGTTGCGCATCGCGTTCGGGATCGCCGCCCGACAGCACCACGATCCGGGTCGGCGGCTCTATCGCGCAGACGCGGCGCACCACTTCCAGCCCGTCCAGGCCCGGCAGGTTGATATCGACCACAGCCAGCGCCGGGCGCAATTGCCGTAGCACGCGCAGCCCCTCCACCCCGTCCGCCGCGACGGCCACCAGCGCGTAGCGGCCGTGCCTGTGCAAGTTGGCGCGGATCGACTCGAGGATAAACGGATGGTCGTCCACAGCCACCACGGATAACCGCTCTTCCACTTCGACTTGGTCCATATCAATCCCTGTTAGCTAGCGTGCGATTTTGGCTAAGACTCTGCCTAACAGGCTCTAGGAATTTTCTGCTATGAGGCGTGAATTATCTCAATGCATCGACGAAACCAAGCGAACTCTCAAGGTAACCGGGATGAGCCATGGCGAGGCTGGTGCACTTTTGTCCCGTGCACATTTCCTTACAACCCGGACACACACCCGCGTCACAGGGGCGCTAAGCTGCCCCCTTGTGCAAGTCGTGTCTTGCCTAGCCAAGGAAAGTAAGCATGAGCCGCTCCCGTCCGAAGTTACTGCCACTGCCCGCCACGCTGTCATGCGCCACCAGCATCACGTCACGCATATCGAACGTGGCGCCCGCGCGGCAGTCCCGGTGAAGTGGTCGACCATCGCGCTGGTGGTGCTTGGCTGGCTTGGCGCCTGCACCGGCATCGGATGGTTGCTGATGGCGTGGTCCGGCCTGGCCGGGCAGTGAGTTTCCGCAGCCCGGAAACATGCCTCGCGCCACCGGCCCATCCCCCCTCCGGTCCCAAGGGCCATCATCAACGCGCCATTTGGTAACGGCGTATTTCAGCCGCACCACGGAATCCCGCTGCGCCCCAATCCAAACCGCCCCATTCCCAAGGCAAGGAGAGACCATGTACGATCGCGCCGCCCTGCCGCGACAGATCCACCGCGCCATCACCGCCGGCGTCACGCAAGACGCGCCCGCGCCGCGCGCCAAACCCGCGTGCCACGCCGGCGCCAAGCGGGCAACCGCCGATCTCCTGATGTCCGATATCGGTCCGCTGAAACTGTGCCGGCATTGCGGCGAGCACTGGCCCGCCGACGGCGAGTTCTTCGCGCGCGATGCGCGGCGCCAGGATGGCCTTGAACACGTCTGCAAGGCTTGCCGCAAAGAGCAGCGACTGGTTCGCTGACGGCCCCCGGCCTGAAGCGTGCAGCAAGCGCCACCATCGACGCTCGCATGTATGGAATGTGAAGGCTATCGCGCCATGACGACGTGCCTAGCGTACTCCCCCGCGCAGGAACCGATCTCACAATCCCGGCTTATTTCAGGCAAACAACCTAGGGTTATCCCTCGTTTCCGCAGGACATTCCACCTGGCGTGGCGACAAACCTGGATGTTCGTTTTGTCCTGTTGATGGTTCGTTCCGTCTATTCCCTCCCGTGCCCGGCGCCGCTATTGTTGCGTTCAACAACAATCTGCTTACCGCACCAGGAGACACGCGATGCGTACACAAGTCGCCATCATCGGCGCCGGCCCCTCGGGCCTGCTGCTGGGGCAATTGCTCGCCAAGGCCGGCATCGATGCGGTCATCATCGAACAGCGCAGCCCCGACTACATCCTCGGCCGTATCCGCGCCGGCATCCTTGAAAGCGTGACCGCCGATGCGCTCGAACGCGCCGGCGTGGCGCAGCGCCTGCATCACGACGGCCTGGTTCACCACGGCATCGAACTGTCTTACGGCGGCGCGCGCCACCGCATCGACTTCCAGGCACTGATCGGCCGTTCCGTGACCGTCTACGGACAGACCGAGGTCACCCGCGACCTAATGGCCGCGCGCGAAGCCGGCAACGCCGTCACCATCTATGACGCCGAAGACGTGAGCGTGCACGATTTCGATACGGCCACGCCCATCGTGCGCTATCGCAAGGACGGCCAACTGCAGGAACTGCGCTGCGATTTCATTGCAGGCTGCGACGGCTTTCATGGCGTCACGCGGCGCAGCGTGCCGGCGCCGTCCAAGCGCATCTTCGAGCGGGTCTATCCCTTCGGCTGGCTCGGCGTGCTCACCGATACGCCGCCGGTAGCGGATGAACTGATCTATGCCAGCCACGAGCGCGGCTTCGCGCTATGCAGCATGCGCTCGCTCACGCGCAGCCGCTATTACGTCCAGGTGGCCGCTGACGAACGGGTCGAGGACTGGTCCGACCAACGTTTCTGGGACGAACTGCGCAGCCGGCTGGACGCGCCCGCCGCCGAAGCGCTGGCGACCGGCGCGAGCATCGAGAAGAGCATCGCGCCGCTGCGCAGTTTCGTGTGCGAACCGATGCGCTTCGGCAACCTGTTCCTGGCTGGCGACGCCGCGCATATCGTGCCGCCCACCGGCGCCAAGGGCCTGAACCTGGCCGCCAGCGATGTGCTTTACCTGGCCGACGGCCTGATCGCACGCTACCTGCACGGCGATGCCAGCGAGCTTGACGCTTACTCGCAGAAATGCCTGCGCCGGGTATGGAAGGCGGAGCGTTTCTCATGGTGGATGACATCGCTGTTGCACCGCTTCCCCGATGCCGACGACTTCGCGCTGCGCATCCAGCAAGCCGAACTGGACTACCTGACCGGCTCGCACGCCGCGCAGGTGTCACTGGCCGAGAACTACGTCGGCCTGCCTTACTGAAGCCTCGCGCCAGGCCTTCAGTAATACCGAGAATCCGCCGCCAACGAGCGGCCTAGCAGGAGACCCGCATCATGACGCCCCCGAACAGCGGCCAGCCGGCCGCCACCCACGACCCTGCGCGCCTGCCGGGCGCCAGCATCGACGTCCAGCAGTTCATCGACAACCAGCCGTTCTCGCGCTTCCAGTGGATCATCCTGATCCTGTGCTTCCTGATTGTCGCCGCCGACGGCTTTGATACCGCGGCGATCGGCTTCATCGCGCCGGTGCTGGCCAAGGAATGGGGCGTCAGCCGCGCCCATCTCGGGCCGGTGATGAGCGCCGCCCTCTTCGGCCTGGCCGCGGGCGCCCTGGTGGCCGGGCCGCTGGCCGACCGCCTTGGCCGCAAGAGCGTGCTGGTGGGCTCGGTGCTGTGCTTCGGCGGCTGGAGCGTGGTCTCGGCCTTCTCGACTTCGCTCGAAGCGCTCACGGCGCTACGCTTCCTGACCGGCCTCGGCCTCGGCGCGGCCATGCCCAACGCGGTCACGCTGATGTCGGAGTACGCGCCCACGCGACGCCGCTCACTGGCGGTCAACGCCATGTTCTGCGGCTTCACGCTGGGCTCATCGGCCGGGGGCTTTGCCGCGGCCTGGCTGATTCCCCACTACGGCTGGCATTCCGTGCTGCTGGTTGGCGGCATCGCGCCGCTGGCGCTGGCCGTGCTGCTGGTCTTCTGCCTGCCGGAATCGGTGCGGTTCATGGTGGCGCGCAAGGCGCCGGCCGCACGCATCGCCGCCGCGCTGTCGAGAATCCGCCCCGGTGCGCTGCGCGGCGACGAACGCTTCCATGTCCAGGAGGCCGCACCCGCGGATGCCGCGCCCTCGGCAATGTCCTCGCTGCGCGCCATCCTGATGCCGCGGTTTCTCTCCGGCACCGTGCTGCTATGGACCACGTACTTCATGGGCTTGCTGATCTTCTACCTGTTGACGAGCTGGCTGCCGACGCTGTTCGCCGACGCCGGCTACCCGATCGAGAAGGCCGCGCTCATCACCGCGCTGTTCCCGCTGGGCGGTGGCATCGGTACCCTGACGGTAGGCTGGCTGATGGATCGCGGCCATCCCTGGCGCATTGTCGCCGGCACCTATGCGCTGACGGGCGCGCTGGTCTATGCGGTAGGCCACGGTGCCGGCGATCTCTTCCTGCTGGGCGTGCTGGTGTTCGCCGCGGGTACCTGCATGAACGGCGCGCAATCTTCCATGCCCACGCTGGCCGCCGGCTTCTATCCCACGCAATGCCGGGCCACCGGCGTGGCCTGGATGCTCGGCATCGGCCGCTTTGGCGGCATCGTCGGCGCGCTGCTGGGCGCGCAGATCCTGGGCCTGGGATGGAGCTTTGGGAAGATCTTCGGCCTGCTCTCGCTGCCGGCCTTCGTCGCTACCGCCGCGCTGCTGATCGCCTCGGCGCGGCCGGGGACAGCGGCGCGCCAGGCCGTTGGCCTGCACGACGCCGCGCATTGACGACACGCGCATCGCCGGCGAGATGTGGGCACGCAGCGTGCGCAAGCACGATCAGGGCCGCATTTTTCGCCGGGGCGCGACCTGATGGATACCTGAATGCCGAGGCGGCATGGCCCGGCGCACCACCCGGTCGTGCATGCCTGCAATCCACCGATTGCCCGCATCACCGCATCGCGTCCATCCATCATCAGGATGAGCACAACGGCGCGATTGGTTCGCTGTCCCACACAGCATGTGTGTCCGCAGGCAGGAAACAGCACCGCCCGCTTTGCCTGCGGCACCGCCGCGGCCTAACATGCAAGGAAAGCCAGGCCCGGTTACAGGGCCGATGTACCAGAGAGAAATCGTGGTAAGGCGGGGACACCTTGGCGAATTACCTGGAAGAGTACTGCGCACGGATCAGGCGCGGGTCGGCGACGGCTGTCATCGACAAACCAGTGCTGGTTGATCGCGACGGCATCTACACGATGTCCTACGTGCCATTCGAACACAGTCATGCGAACGCGCGGCTGGTGTTGGTGAGCACCACACCGGGACACACGCACGTCAGGCTGGCGGCCGAACTGACCGAGAGCCTGATGCAACGGCATGCGCCCGGACGCACCATCCAGCGCGAAAACAAGCGCCAGGTGGAGCTGGGGGGGCGGCTGGTGCGGCCCAACCTGATTCGCATGCTGGATCATTTCCGCATCGCGCAGCTGATCGGCCTGCCCGGCGCGGCGGCGCTCTGGGACAAAGGCTTCGAGCAGTTGCAGCCGTTGGCATTGCTGCCGTATGCCACCACCCGGCGCGGCCTCGCCTTCGATGGCGACCTGGAGGAACTGATGGCCGTGCCGATGCTGCGCATGGTGTTCGAGGCAATCTTCCTCGGCGCGCTTGCGCATACCCATGACGAGGCACTCTTCGTCGCGCTGGGGCGCACGGCGTGGGCCGCGCTGGGCCATGCGGCCGATCGCGGCCTGCTGCAGCGGTGGCAGTTGCTGGGCATGATGCCCGTGCCCGCCCGCGCGGGCAGCATGGTGAAGTATTTTTTGCGGGAGGTCGCCGCCGGCGAACTTTCGCCGCGAGATCCCGTGCGCCACCGCACCGCCTGGCTCGACGCCGCGCATGCCGAACTGATGGCTGCAGTGCGCAGGCAAGACCGGCGAGACTCGGAGTCGGGCCTGCCGGGTATTGCGGACGCCTGCCTGGAGGCATGACGCCGCGGCGCCGCTCCTCTCCCACTGCGGGTTAATATGCCGAAGACAGCACCCCACATCGGTGGGGTTCATCTGGCACATTTGGCCGCCGATAGCCTTCAGTGAGGGAATTGCCTCCCTCACCATTCCCGATCGGCGGCCCCTTGTGGCCGCCTCTTTTTTTTGCGCGCACCCTCAAACCCGCAGATGCCAGGCCCGCAGGTAGTGCAGCAGGTCCAGGCCATGCGTCCCGTGGAACCACACATGGCGCGACAGAGCCAGCGCGCCGATCCACGAGGCGGCCACCACCATCAGGTCGCAGCGGCCACTCTTCCACCAGTTCAGCGAGTGCCGTCCCAGGATCCACGGCACGCCAAGCGGATTCGGCCAGTCGGCCAGCAAGTGCATCAGGCCGCCGCAGGCAAAGCCAAACGCCGGCGCAGCCAGCCAGTGCAAGCCCAGCGAGCGATGCGCCACCGCCAGCAAGGCCAGCCAGGCGATGCCCCAATGCGTCCAGGTGCGATGAGTAATCCACAAGCGGCGGGATTTTGACCACCAGGCCACCTCCAGCCAGTCGGGCGCACCGCCGCCGGCCACGCCCGCCAGGAAGGCAAGCGCTGCGGCGAAATGGAAGGTGCCGCCGGCGCCTGTCTTGGTCACCACCGCGGCGGCAATCAGGCCGGCCGCCCATCCGGTGGCATGGTGTGCTTTGCTGGAAGCCATTGTCGTGCGCTCTGCGGTCGTCGTGAAATCGAGGGCCGCAATGGTGGCAGATCGGGCTGCAAAAGGACAGCGTTGAAGGGCCGCATCGTCATGGCCGTGGGCCGGCCTTGCGTGCAACCGCGACGCACACTAAGTTGGAAGCAGCCTGCGGCTACCCTGCCGCTGTACCCTGGGAACGGTCATGAGACGGCACATTGCCCGGCAAGCCCGCGTCATCCTGCCGGCGATCACGCTGCTGGCGGTAGCCCTGTGGCTGGCGCCGGCAGTCCACAGCCAGCCGGCGGAAACCGGCCCCCTCACCGTTGGCGGTTCGCTGGTGGTGGAAGGTCCGCTCACCGTGCATGGCTCGCTTACCGTGGACGGCAGCATCCTTGCGCACGGCCCGCTGAGCGCGGCGTGGTTCGCCACCCTGCCGCCAACCTATGCGCCGCCGCCGGGGGCTGGCCGGCAAAAGGTCTTTCATGGCCCGCTCACCGTGCACGGGCCGCTGGTGGTGCAAGGCAACGTACAGGTCAACGGGCCCGTGAACATCGACGGGCCGCTAAGCGCGGGCGGCAGCATCGACGCAGATGGCCCCATGCGCGAGCGGCGGCGCGGCCGCTGAGGCACGCAGTAGGGCTCAGGCGGAGCGGGGCAACGCCGGCGCACGCGGGGCCATCATGGCGAGCGCCGCGCCGCCGACGATCAGCGCCGCCGCGCACGCCAGGGTCCACGTCAGCATGGCAAATCCGAACCACACCAGCAGCAGCGTAGCCACCAGGGGCGTGCCATAGGAAAGTACCCCCAGCAGGGCCAGGCGGCCATGTTTGGTGCCGTGGTCCCATGCCACGAAGGCGATGCCGGTGGGCCCCGCGCCAAGCAGCAGCACCGCCAGCCATTCGCCGGCATCCGGCATCACCGTGGTTTCCAGCGCGAAGTGGCACAAGGCACCGCACAAGGCCACCGCGCCGCACACGCTCACCATCGTGGTGCTAGGCACCTCGCCATGGCGCCGGTTGGCCACCGAGTATCCCGACCAGATCAGCGCACACGACAGCGCCGCCAGGTAACCCAGCACCACGCCGGCCTGCCCGCCCGCCGACGAGGCCGACGGCGACCCCTGGGGGGCGCCGCCGACGATCAGCAAGGTGCCCAGGAAGCCCAGCACCGCGGCGGCGACCTGCCGCCTGCCCAGGCTGCCGCCGGGGGCCAGCGCGGAGAACAGCACCATCAGCAGCGGCCAGAGATAGGCGAGCAGGCCGGCCTCGGCTGGCGGGATCACCGCGAAGGCGTAAAAGTACAGCGCGTGATAGAGAAAGATGGCGCCGAAGGCGAGCAGCCATGCCCGGCCCCGGCTGCCCGGTTGCCGGCCGGCTGGCGCGGCACGCGTCGGCAGCACCAGCCATGGCAGGCCCATCAGGAACGCCACGCCGAAGCTCAGTGCCAGCAACTCGAATGGCGGCAGGCGGCGGGCCTGGGCAGTCAGCAGCGGCAGCGTTGCCCACAGCAACAGGGCGAAGGCGCCGATCGCAGTCGGGCTGATCATGCGCCCGCCCGGGGCGGGGCTGGCAGGCTGGGAGCGGGTCGGCATCGCAGTGGCATCCTGGTTCGGCGCGGGGACATGCCCCGCATGCCCTGCATCCTGGCAGTGGCTTTGCCGCCAGTCTTGGCAAAAACGGCTGTTCCGGCGCGGCGCGGCCTATCCCCCTTCCCATATTCGCCAAAGGGCGTTACAATCGCGCCCCTCGCGACACGAAATTCACATGACGTAGCGAGCAAGTCTAAGTCCCCTTCGTCTAGAGGCCTAGGACATCACCCTTTCACGGTGAGTACAGGGGTTCGAATCCCCTAGGGGACGCCAGTTTAGAGAGCACGCCATACAGGCGGTCTCTTACAAGCGCGTCGGAAATCGTTCAGAGCGGTTTCCACAGCCACTGCGGAGTGGTAGTTCAGTTGGTTAGAATACCGGCCTGTCACGCCGGGGGTCGCGGGTTCGAGTCCCGTCCACTCCGCCAGCATTGCCTGCATACCGCGCGAAGATTGCGCCGCCAGGAAAAAATATAGCCCGCCATCAAGGTGGGCTATTTTTTTGCCTGTAGGCCTGTAGTCATCCCGGCAGCCTCCCGGCATGCTAGCGCTACATCCTCGATGTTCATCGCCACGTCGGCCGCGCGTCGGCCGCGACCGCGCTCGGCGTGATCCCCATGCTCCAGGTTCGCCCAGGTGTCGGTCCCCGCCTCGAAAGCAGCGCGGCCATGGCAGCGACGGAATATGCGCCACCTTCAGCCCGCCGCGGCGCGCGGCAGGCGGACCGCGAAGCACGAGCCCTGCCCTTCCTTGCTGGTCACCACGACCTTGCCACCGTGCAGGTCGACCGCCAGCTTGACCAGGTACAGGCCAACGCCCGCGCCTGCCGTGCCGGCGACGTTGCCGCCGCGCACAAAACGCTCGAAGATCTGGTCGCGGTCCTTGTCGGGAATGCCCATGCCGCGATCGGACACGGAGACGCTGATCGCCTCCGTGTCCGCGGATAGCCGCACTGCAACCGGGACGCCCGCCGGCGAGTACTTGATCGCGTTGCCGATCAGGTTGCTGATTGCCTGGAACAGCAGCTTGGCGTCGCCGTGGAAAATCTCGCCCACGCCGGGTTCGATGGTTTCCTCGATCACGGCGGCGGGAGAGCTCTCCCGGTGCATCTCGCACACCTCGTGCACCAGCATTGCCAACGAAAAATCAACGCCCTGCAGCGTGGCAAGGCGCCCGCCATCGAGCAACTGCGAGGAGTCGAGCAAGTGGTCGATGAGATTGGCCATGCGTCGCACGGCCACGCGGATGCGCCCGCAGCGCTCGGCGAGAACGTCGGCGGAGGGCGCATCCTTCATGCGCATGAGCCGCTGCGCGTGGCCATCGATCACGTTAAGCGGCGTGCGGAACTCATGCGAAGCCATGGAGACGAAATTGCGCTGCAGCACCGCCAGGCGCCGCTCGTTCTCCAGCGTGTCCCGCAGCATCGTGGTCTGCGCGGCCAGCGCCGCCTTGCTGCGCTCCAGCTCGATCGTATTGTCCCGGAAGCGCACCACCGCGCGGGCAATCTCGCCAATCTCGTCCTTGCGCCCGGCACCGGGGATATCGACGTGCGGATCGTTGTCGGTGATGCGGTGCATGCGCTCGACAAGCGCCGCGATGGGATTGGATACCGCCCGCACCAGATAGGCCACGGCCGCGATCACCAGGAAGCCCGACACCAGGATGGCGCCGGCGATCAGCCGGCGGGCCTCGTGATAGGCATCGGCTTCACGCGCGGTGGCCTGCGCGGCGCCGACGACATTGCGCTCCGTCAGCACGCCCAGCGTGCCGTTGGCCTGCTCGAAAGCGCGGCGCGACTCGCCGCGGTAGAGCGCCACGGCTTGCGTCGTGTCCTTCTGGTGGGCCAGCGACACCACGCGGTCGACCAGTTGACGGTAAGCGGACCACTGCGCCATGAACTGCTGGTAGAGCGCCAGCTCCGCCGGCTCATGCTCGATCTTGCCGTAGCGGGTCTCGACCTCCTTGATCACATCGTCCAGCTTGCCGATCTGCTCTTCGGCCGCGCGCAGGTCGGCGCGCGAAGTCGCGATCAGCGCATCGCCTTCGAAGGCGCGGTAGTCGGAAATATAATTATTGAGGTCGCCCAGGATGCGGTTGCTCTGCAGCCAGCGGCCGCTGATCTGCGCGGACACGCTATGAAAGTTGCTCAGCCGGTTGATGCCGAACAGCCCCACGCCCACCACCAGGAGCAGGAACAGCACGAAGACGAGCGAAAGCCGCACGCGGATCGGCCTGAGCATCGGCACCGAATCAGGCAGCCCGACCAGGCGCCGCCCCAAACCGCGGCGCACCCGCCGGCTGGCGGGCGCCGGGCGGATTGAGGGGTTCNCCGGCTGGCGGGCGCCGGGCGAATTGAGTGATTCATAAGATTTTTATCCTGAATTTCGCTACGCTGTGCGCGGGGCGTGCCGCGCGTCCCGACGGCCTGCCGGAAGTCCCTCCCCGCCGGCGCTACCAAGGACCACCATGAACGAAGCCCGCCGGAAGATCCTCTGCATCGAGGACGACGCCGAAACGGCCGCGCTGATTGCCGAAGAACTGATCGAACGGGGCTTTGCCGTCAGCACCGCGCACGACGGCCAGCAAGGCCTTGCCGCCATCCTGCGGGACACGCCGGATCTCGTCCTTTGCGACGTGAGTATGCCAGTGATGACGGGCTTCGAACTGCTCGAAAAGATCACTTCGGTGGCGCCGCGCTTCGCCGACATGCCCTTTGTGTTCCTCACGGCGCTGGCCCAGCGCGAAGCCGAACTCAAGGGCCGCAGGCTCGGGGCCGACGACTATGTGACCAAGCCGGTCGATTTCGACATCCTGACGAGCATCGTCGAAGCCCGCCTTGCCAGGGTAGCGCGCACGCGGCCGGGCTTGCCGGCCGTGCAGCTCAGCGACCGGGAGGTGGAGACACTCGTGTGGTCCGCGCGCGGCAAGACCTCGGGAGAGATCGCCACCATCCTCGGCCTGTCCAAACGCACGGTGGACTTCCATATCGACAATGCGCGCCAGAAGCTGGGCGTCGCCACCCGCATCGAAGCTGTCGTCAAGGCCGCGTCCGCCGGCATCATCAAGCCGTAGCGCGCCCGCGCCGGCTGCGCTACGGCCTGCCGGGCGGACGCCGCCCGAGCCGCTTCCCCCCCGTCGCTCCATGCTTGATGCCGGCAGCCGCACCGCGGGCCGCTGGAGTCCGCGTCAACGCGATCCGCGAGGACTTCGTCAGGCAAGCCATTAGTTGCCCTGACACACGTGGAAACGCCACAACGTGCAGACGACGTCGCGCAAGCTCAAAGCTGGAGCGTTGCGGATATCCGATCGATGACTCGGCTCTGCGCGCCCTTTCGCCATACCAGACTAGCCATATCACCCGCTTTGGTGACCATAAGCCCATAAGCCGGACTTGCACGGCCCATCTCACCAAAGGCCTCAAAAACCACATTCTCCTTGCATATCAAAAGGTTACGTTAATTTTTACGAGACCTTCACGAGGCCTGCCGCCCCTCTACTGTGATCAATCACAGTAGAGGGGCGGCAGGCATTCCACCTAGAATCGGCGCTATTCCATCGCTCCCCGACCGGGGGCCACGGGATTAAGAGCCCTGGGACGCCACGACGCCCCCAACAATGCACCACCGCTGCACGACCCGATGCCGCGAGGTGCGGGCATCCTTGAATCAGCTGGTAGCGCCCACTGCGCTGCCGCGCATCGGAGCAGGCGGCGCACCAGTCCCGGCCCCCTTCCGGGACCGGTCCAGCTCGCGTCTACGCTATGAGCAGATCGCAACAGCAACAGCCAACACCGCCCGAGCGGGATATCCCGCCAGCGGGCCGGGCCGGCCGCGTGCCCCCCCAGCGGCCCCTGCGCCCCTTTGCGGACGAGTTGCGGCGGGCGACCACGTTGATCCATGTCCGTGCGAGCGGCGCCCCAGACACCGGTGATGCCGGGCTGGCCGCATACCTGCTGTTCGCATGGCGCACGTTGCATAGCGCGAGCCACGTGCCGCCGCATTGCCCGCGTTGCGGCGCGCACAAGACGGTCTACGACGGCACCGATGAGGGCAGCGTGCCCTTCTTCCATTGTGGAGGCTGCCGCCAGCGCTTCACCCGGCTGACGGGCACGCCCATGGCGCGGCTCAGGCTGGAGGACAAAGCGGAGACGTTCTTTCAACTGGCCTCGCAACAGGTGTCGGTCGCCGAAGCGGCGCGCCGGCTGGCGATCAAAAGCGAGACCGTCAGGCATTGGTCGGTACAGACGCGCCTGTGGCTACTGGAACTGGATCCGCAAGGCGAGTGGGAGCATCGCGTGCAACTCGGCGTGCGTTACGCGGTCATGCCGGCAATTGCCCGTGGCGAACCCGCGCCCGCAACGCGCGAATGCAGGTGCTCCGTCGCATCTGACGATAGCGAGGCGCTAGCCGAAATGGAGAACGCTCCTTTGTTGATACGGGTATGCGCCCTCTGCGAGCAGGCCGCGCATTAGCATGGAGTAATCCACCCCAAGGAAAACCAGAATCTTTACTCTCGCGAATATCAATCCAGCTTGCCTTGTGATGCAAAATATTTAATTAATTTATATTTTATTATCATCACATAAAAACACGGACAACCATTGCTATCGCACGCTGAGCACGCAGCGCTTCGCGTAAGGTTCCGTCACGCAATCCTCCTGTATCTCACCGTTTTCGGCATGGTTTCGCGCGCCCTTGCGCGCTACCACGGCCTTTGCATGGGACATCGCCCCAAGAAATTTCAATAGCCATTCCTCAAACAAATTTGGAATCGGACTAGCAAATTTCAAGAAAATGATACGGGTAATTACCTAAATTTCCGAAAGCTATTTGCAATGTTTTGGAAGGGCGATTGAAAGATTTCCCCGTCATAACTACAGCAAGTAGCGATGGGAGTGTTCATGATTAAAAAACCAACTAACAGAAAAGTTGGAGCAGCCGTCATTCTGGTCTTGGCGGCTCGGGTCGCCTGCGGTGTCGAACTGAGCGGAGATACCGACCCGGTACCGCTGGTACCGCCGGCAAAGAAGGCTCCTGGTGCCGGCAACGCGCCAGCCAGCGGGTGGGACCAGCCAGCTTCAACGCCGCGCGCGACCGGCGCCGCCACGACGCCGCCGGCACCGCTGCGTGCCGAAGAAAAAACCAAGGGCCTGGTCGGGCCGGGCTTCTCCCTGTGGGAGCTCTCGGAAGAGCTGCGCGCGAGCAACCCGCAACTGATCCAGGCGCGCTCGCTCTATATGGCGGCCAAGGCCACGGTGCCGCAGATCGCCGCACCCAACAATCCGCAGGTGGGCTTCATCTGGGGCGCCCTGCCCAAGAACAGCCCGCTGGCACTGGCGCAAGCCCAGAACTTCAGCTACACGCTCACGCAGTCCTTCCCGTTTCCGGGCAAGAAGTCGCTGGCGGCCGATATCGCCAACACGCAGGCGGAGTCCATCGACGCGCAGCGCGACGCACTGTACCTGCAGCTCTACGCGCAGCTGAGCACGACTTACTTCCAGGCGCTGGCGCAGAAAGCGCAGCTCGATGTGCTGCGCCTCAACCTCAAGCGGCTGGAGCAGGTCAAGCAGGTGGCGCGCATCCGCTACGCCAACAATGCGGCGGGCTATGTCGACTACCTGAACGCCCAGGTGGCGCAAAGCAGCGCGCAGAACGATACCTTTGGCCTGGAGCGCCAGTATGACAACGCGCTCAAGACCATCAACACGCTGATCGGCAAGAATGCCGAGTTCCCGCTCGAATTGCGCCCGGATGCCAGCGCGGTACACCTGCCGCCCACGCCTTTGCCCGAACTGGAGGACATGGCGTTGCGCGAGCATCCCAATATCCGGGCATCGCGTTTCCAGGTGGAGGCGGCCGAGAAGGGTGTGCGCCTGGCCCGCAAGGCCTACCTGCCGGATTTCCAGATCATCGCCACCTTCAACGGCAACAACCCGCCACTGGGCTTCCAGCCGGCCAGCTACGGCATCGAGTTCGACGTGATCATTCCGCTGTTCTTCTTCACCAAGGAGAAGTATGGCGTGAACGAGGCAGTGGCCAACAAGGTAGCGTCCGACGCCAACGAGCAATCTGTGCGCCAGCAGACGCTGCTGGCCGTGGATACCGCGCACAACAACCTGCGCCAGTCGGTGAACCAGGCCGAGTTCCTGCGCCAGCGCCAACTGCCGGAAGCCATGACGGCCTACAAGATGGCCTTCACCAATTACGCCAACAACAATGCCGCCTTCACCGACCTGCTCACCGCCAGCTCCGCGCTCAAGAATGCGGAACTCGCTGTGACACAGGCCGAGTCCGAAGCCCGCCAGGCTTACTACACGCTCGCCGCCGCGGTGGGCCGGGACAAATTCTGATGGCCGCGAGGCCTTGAACCTATGAACAAGAATCTATTGATCGGCGCCGGCTTCGTGGTGGTCCTCGCCGGTGGTATCTGGGGTGGAAAGTACTGGGCCCAAGTGCAGCAGGCCGAACAGCCTGGCAAGGCTGTCGAGTCGATGCCCGCTGCGGCGCCCTACGCCAAGGCGGAGGCAGCGAAGCCGCGCCCCGTGCCATCGATGCTGAAGCTGCCCGAGGGCGGCTTCGACCCGAAGGCGGTCAAGTCCGCCGCGTTCAGCGTGCAAACCGTGACGGTCGATACGCCCACGCCCGGCAAGCTCGCCTATAACGTGCAGCAGGCCAAGCTGGCATCGGCACGCGTGGCCGGCCGCGTCGAGCGCATCCTGGTATTCGAAGGGGCCGTGGTCCGTGCCGGCCAGCCGCTCGCCGAACTGTACTCGCCCGAGTACATCTCGGCGCAGAACGAATTCCTGCTCTCGCATAACGCCTTTCACACGCTCAACAACAGCGACCTGAAGGAACTGGTGGATGACGCCAAGCTGACGATGCAGTCGGCCGAGAACAAGCTGCGCGTGCTGGGCGCGACCACCGAGGACATTGCCCGCATCCGCGAGCGCGGCGTCGCCTCCGATACGCTGACCATCCGCGCGCCGATCAGCGGCACCATAGTCAAGCGCGACATGGACCCGGGCTCCTATCTCAATGTCGGTGATTCTCTGATGAGCATCATCGACACGCGCTCGATCTGGTTCACCGGCAATCTCTACGAGGACGATATCAAGAAGGTACACCTGGGCCAGATCATCGAGATTGAAACCCCGGCCTATCCCGGGCGGCACTACCGCGGGCGTGTCAGCTTTATCGCGCCCAATGTCGACGCCGACACCCATACGCTGCAGGTGCGCTGCGATGTGCCCAACCCGGACGGCACGCTCAAGCCCGAGATGTATGCCACTGCGCGCATCGTTACCGGCAGTGCGCAAGCGCTGGTGGTGCCGCAATCGGCCATCGTCAAGGACCAGGGCAAGCTCTACCTGATGCTCCAGCCTGACGACAGGCATATCGAGCGCGTGGCCGTGCAGGGCACACCGCGCAGCGACGGCACCTTCCAGGTCACCGGCGGCGTGCCGGCGGGCGCGTCCGTGCGCGTGGTGACGCAGGGCGGCATGCTGCTCAACGAAATGCTGCTCAAGCAGGAGGCCTGAGATGGTCTTCTCACCCATCAGAAGCATCCTCAAGCGGCGCCTGGTCATCGTCTTCCTGGCCCTTGGCCTGCTGGCGGCCGGCGTGCTGAGCTTCCTGCGGCTGCCGCTGCAGGCGTATCCCGGCGTGGCGCCGGTTACGGTGCAGGCCATTACGCAGTGGCCCGGCCGCAGCACGGTCGAGGTCGAGCAGCAAATCACGATCCCCGTGGAGAACGCGCTGGCCAGCGTGCCCGACGTGCAGTCCTTCCGCTCGGTCTCGCTGTTCGGGCTGTCGGTGGTGACCGTCAAGTTCAAGGAGGGCGTGGACAACTTCAAGGCGCGCCAGAACTTCGTCACCTACCTGTCGCAGGCCAACCTGCCGCCTGGCGTGCAACCCAACCTGTCGCCGGACGGCGACGCCACCGGCGAGATCCTGCGCTACCGGATCGAGGCCAACGGTGTTGACGTGACCACGCTGAAGACCTACCAGGACTACAGCGTCTACAAGGAGATCAAGCACGTTCCCGGCGTGGCCGACATCACCGCCTTCGGCGGCATGGTCAAGCAGTACCAGATCGTGCCAACGCCCCAGAAGCTGCAGGCCTACGGGCTCTCGCTCAAGCAGGTGGTGGATGCGGTGTCCAACGCCAACGCCAATACCGGCGGCGGCCTGATGAAGTCCGGCGAGCAGCAGTTCGTGGTGCGCGGCGTGGGCCTGCTGCAAACCCTCGACGATATCCGCAACGTCACCGTCTCCGTGTCCAATGGCGTGCCGGTGCGTGTGCGCGATATCGCCGAGGTCCGGGTGGGCAACACGCCACGCCTGGGGATGGTGCAGTTCGACCAGCATGACGATATCGTCGAAGGCATCGTGCTGATGAAGCGCGACGAGAACGCCACCGAGGTACTGGCGCGGGTGCGCGACAAGATCGCCGAGATCAACCAGAACGTGCTGCCGAAGGACGTCCAGGTCAAGACCTTCTACGACCGGCAGAACCTGCTCGACATCACCATGGGGACCGTCGAGCACGCGCTGTTCGTCGGCATCTCGCTGGTGCTGATCGTGCTGTTCATCTTCCTCGGCAGCTTCCGCGCCGCCGCGGTGGTGGCGGCGGTGATCCCGCTGGCCTTGTGCGTGTCCTTCATCAATATGGACCACTTCAAGGTACCGGCCAACCTGATCTCGCTAGGGGCAATCGACTTCGGGCTGATCGTGGATGCCGCGGTGATCGTGATGGAAAACATCATGCGCCACCTGGAGGAAGGCGAGACCAATGTCGAGGACGGCATCATCAGGGCCACCAGCGAAGTCCAGCGCGCCATGATCTTCTCCACCGGCATCATCATCGTGGCCTACTCGCCCTTGTTCTTCATGGGCGGGGTGGAGGGCATCATCTTCAAGCCGATGGCCTTCACCATGGGCTTCGCGCTGCTGGCGTCGATCGTGCTCGCGTTGACCTTCGTGCCGGCGGTGACATCCTTCGTGTTCCGCGGCTCGCTGCGGCCGCACTCGCCGAAATTTATCGCGGTAATCCTGCGCGGCTACAAACCCCTGCTGCGCAAGCTGCTGAAGAAGCCCGGCCTGGTGTTCCTGGCCGCCTTTATCGGCCTGGCCGGCACGCTGTACAGCTCGCGCTATCTCGGCACCGAGTTCCTGCCCACGCTGGAGGAAAACAACCTGTGGCTGCGCATCACGCTGCCCAACACCGTTGATCTCGACTACTCGGCATCCATCGCGCGCGACCTGCGCGCCTTCTTCCGCGAGCAGCCGGAGGTGAAAACCGTGTCGGTACAGATCGGGCGCCCCGACGACGGCACCGATTCCACCGGTGTGTTCAACCAGGAATATGCACTCTACTTCAAGCCGCCGGGCGACTGGCCCAAAGGCGCCACCAAGCAGCAGGTGGTGGAACGGCTGAGCCAGCACCTGAATCGCATCCCGGGCATCGAGTACAACTTCTCGCAGTACATCCAGGACAACGTGAACGAGGCGCTGTCCGGGGTCAAGGGCGAGAACTCGGTGAAGATCTACGGTTCCGACCTGGTGATGCTGCAGGACAAGGCCAAGGAAGTCGAATCGATCCTGAGGAAAGTGCCGGGGCTGGCCGACGTCGGCATCTTCAAGGAACTGGGCCAGCCCACGCTGAACATCACGGTCGACCGCGAGAAGAGTGCGCGCTTCGGCATGAACGTCAGCGACATCCAGTCCGCCGTGCAGTTCGCGATCGGCGGCGATGCGGTGACCAACATCCTGGAAGGCGAGAAGACCTTCGGGCTGTCGGTGCGGCTCAACGACCAGGCACGCAACAACCCGGACGTGATCGGGCGCCTGCTGGTGGATACGCCTGACGGACAACGCATTCCGCTGTCGATGGTGGCCAAGGTGGAAGCCACGGATGGTCCGTTCTTCGTCTACCGTGAAACCGGCAAGCGCTATATCGCCATCAAGTTCGGCGTGCGCGGGCGCGACCTGGGCAGCGCGGTGGCCGAGGCACAGGACAAGGTCGGCAAGGCGGTGACGCTGCCGGCGGGCTACAGCATCTTCTGGGACGGCCAGTTCAACCAGATGAAGATCGCGCAGAAGAAGCTGGCGGTAATCGTGCCGCTGACCATCCTGGTGATCTTCCTCCTGCTGTACAGCACCTTCGGCAACTTCAAGGACGCGCTGATGGTGGTGCTGAACGTGCCGTTCGCGGCCATCGGCGGCCTGCTGTCGCTGCATATCGCCGGAGAGACGCTATCGATCTCGGCGGGTATCGGCTTCCTGTCGCTGTTCGGCATCGCCATCCAGGACGGGGTGATCCTGATCTCCTACGTCAACCGGCTGGCGCAGTCCGAGGATTTGCATGAAGCCGTGGTCGAGGGCGCCGCGCTGCGCCTGCGGCCGGTGGTGATGACGGCCATGCTGGCGGGTCTGGGCCTGCTGCCCGCGGCGCTGTCGCACGGCATCGGCTCGGAAGCGCAACGCCCGCTGGCCCTGGTGATCGTGGGCGGCATGGTGACCACCACCCTGCTCACTCTGCTGGTATTGCCGGTGGTGTTCTCGTGGGTGAACCGCCATCGCGCGCACAAGGGTGGCCCCGATTCGGCCTCGCTGACGCCGGCCGAAGGCGTTTGAACCTGAACCAACCAGTGGCCGGTACGCACGGGCGGGCCGGCCACGCAACGGGAGTCAATCATGAGCATGCGAAAGAAGACATCGGCGACGCTGCTGGCCGTCCTGCTTTGCACCGGTGTCGGGGTAGCCGGCGCCGCGCCGCAAAAAACGTCGGCAGGCAGCAAGCAGTCGTCGGCACAGTCCGCCAAGCAGGCTAACCGGAACTCGGTGCTGCCATCCAACGTGCGGAAATAGCCGGCTTCCCCGCTTCAGGCGCCGACCGGCACTCCGGGAATCAGCCCCGGGTTACCGTCCCCCCGTCCCCGCCACCTCGAACACTTCACGCAACCATTGCACAAAAACCCGCACGCGCGACGAGAGCTGGCGGTTTTGCGAATACAGCACCGAGACCGGCATCGGCGGCGGCGGCACGTCCGCCAGCACGACCTGCAGGCGGCCGTCCTTCAGTTCGGCTGCCACGCGATAGCGCGGCACCTGGACCAGCCCGAGCCCGGCCACCGAGGCGCCGGTGTAGAGGTCGGCGCCGGTGACCGAGACCGTGGCCGCCAGCTGGATCGCCGTCACGCGGCCGTCCACGGTGAACTCCATCGGCACTGCCTTGCCTGTCCCGCCGGAGATGTAGTTGACCGCGCGATGCACCGACAACGCGTCCAGGCCCTTCGGCTCGCCATGCTTCGCCAGGTAGGCCGGGCTGGCCACGGTGACCTGCTCCAATAGGGCGACACGCCGGCCCACCATCGACGAATCCTGCAGGTTTCCTGCACGCAGCACGCAATCGACCCCTTCGCGCACCAGGTCGACCAGGCGGTCGTCCTCGCCGATGTGGACTTCCAGGTCGGGATATTGCGCCAGGAAATCCGGCAGCGCGGGCACGACGAAATGGCGCGCGAGCGTCCCTTGCAGGTTCACGCGCAGGAGGCCTTTGGGCGCGGCATTCCTGAACGAGCCTTCCGCTTCTTCCAGGTCGGCTATCAGTCGCACGCAGCGGCGGTAATGCGCCTCGCCATCGTGGGTCAGCCGTACCGTGCGCGTGGTGCGCTCCAAGAGCCGCGCACCGAGCCGCTGCTCCATGCGCTTGATCAGGTTGGTGATGGTGGCGCGCGGGATCCGCAGGTCCTCGGAGGCCTGGGTAAAGCTCTGGCGCTCGGCGATGCGCACGAAGGCCTGCATTTCCTGGAATCGGTCCATTGCGCTTCTCCGGGTGATCGCGTGGCCGACAGGCAACCCGGCTCGCCCCATTGTTAAACCAAATGGAGTAATGATATCAATTTACGGCTAATTATCTATCCATCCGAATGACCCATGATTCGTTTCACCAACCCACCACCCGAAACGAAACGATCATGGGCAACGCCAACAGCACCGACAGCACCAACAGCACCACCAATGTCGCCATCGTGACCGGCGCTTCCCGCGGCATTGGCGCAGCCATTGCCCAGCGTCTCGCCCGGGACGGTTTCGCGGTCGCGGTCAACTATGCGGCCGGCGCGGCGCAGGCCGAGGCCCTCGTGGCCGAGTTGAAGGCGGCAGGCGCAACCGCCATCGCGGTACGGGCCGATGTGTCCAGGGCCGACGATGTGCGCCGCATGTTCGAGATCACCGAGCAGCAACTGGGCAAGGTCGACGTGCTGGTGAACAACGCCGGCGTGCTCAAGACCGTGCCGCTGGCCGACACCAGCGACGCGCTCTACGACCAGGCCTTCGACATCAATGTGCGCGGCACCTTCAACACCTTGCGCGAAGCCGCCGCGCGGCTCAACGATGGCGGGCGCATCGTCAACTTCTCCAGCACCGCGCTGGCGCTGAACATGCCTGGCTACGCCGTCTACAACGCCACCAAGGCCGCCGTCGAAGCGTTCACGCAAGTGTTCGCCAAGGAATTGCGCGGCCGCGGCATCACGGTGAACGCGGTGGCTCCCGGCCCGATCGCCACCTCGCTGTTCCTCGACGGCAAGACCGAGGAGCAGATCCAGGCGTTCGCCAGGATGCCCCCGCTGCAGCGCCTGGGCCAACCGGAGGACATCGCCTCCGTGGTGGCCTTCCTCGCTAGTCCCGACGCCGGCTGGGTCAACGGCCAGATCCTGCGCGCCAACGGCGGCTTAGCCTGAACCCGATCCGTCGCGCAGCGCCATCGGACATAAGCGGGCGCAAGGAGACACAAGCCGACACAACGCAAGGTTCGCCGCGCTGCTGCCGGCTCTGCTCGCATCCTGCGAAGCCCGCCCGTCCGGCCATGCCAACCCCGGCAAGTAGTTCGGCGCGCGCCAGGCCTCCGGCACCTGCCGCCTGGTCGCGCAAGAACATAGCTATGTGATGCAGATCGCGCGGGCAGATTTCGACGCGATGCTGGCCCAGGGCTTTGCCTCCGGCGAGCATCTGGACGCCGGCTACCGCTACTACGGCGACATATTCGGGAACATGCCGGCAAGCACGGCCGACAGCAGGGAAGCACGGCGTCCGCAGGCCGCGCGCCCTAGCCTGCCAATCCCGCGTTGCGCCACACGCGGCACGCGCAAATGCGCCGGCCGCTGCCTACAATGAAAACAAGAAGAATAATGACGGCGACCACCGGGCAATCCATCATGACCTTCCATCTGGCTTCGAAGCCATTCCCCGCAGCGTCGGCAGGCCAGGCATTGCCCGGCGCGCGCATGCGGGCTGGCCTGCTGGCGTGCGGCCTGTTGCTGGTGCCTGCCGCGCCTGCCCGGGCGCAGGTATCCGCGGCACCTGCCACATCCGCGCCAGCGGCACCCACGGCTCCCGGCGCCGCCTTCTCCGCCGGTACGCCCGGCGGCCCGCTACCGGCCGGCTGGAAGAACCTGCCGGTCGCGCATGGCAAGACGCTGACCCGTTACAGCCTCGTAACAGACAACAGCGCCACGGTGCTGCAGGCCGATGCCGCCGCCTCCGCCTCCGCGCTGATGCACAAGGGCAACGTCGACCTGGGAGAAACGCCGCAGCTGACCTGGCGCTGGAAAATAGAACGGCCGATCGACGATGCCGACAACAGCGTCGCATCGAAAGAGGACGCGCCTGCGCGCCTGGTATTCATGTTCGAAGGAGACAAGAGCAAGCTGCCGCTGGGCGAGCGTGCCGCCATCCAGCTTGCCAAGACGCTGGCGGGCGAGGAACTGCCCTATGCCACGCTGATGTACGTCTGGTCCAATACCGCGCCGGTCGGCTCGGTCATCGACAATCCCCACACCTCGCGGGTCAAGATGATCGTGGTCTCGGGCGGTGCCGACGGCGTCGGCAAGTGGCTGGCGCTGAGCCGCAACGTGGCGCAGGACTACGAGCATGCCTTCCACGAGAAGCCGGGCAAGGTGGCCGCCTATGGATTGCTGACCGATACGGACAACACCGGGGCAAGCGCGCACGCCTGGTATGGGGATATTCGGTTCGGGCCGGCGAAGTAGCCGTGCGGACGCGATCCGGTTCCGGGGCTCCGCAACGGAAATCCGAGGCGTCTTGTCCTTGCTTCCCGATCACTCGAAGGGGTTCAAAAGACGTACCCCTGTACCAGCAAAATCCTCAACGTTGCGGGTCACTACGGTGAGGTCGTGAATGAGCGCTGTGGCCGCGATCAACTTGTCCAGTGCATGCTCCGGATGTGGGGCACGAAGCCGTCCCCATGTCTGGCCGATTTCCTCGTCTACCGATAGTATGTGCTGCGCGAACTCGCACAGCACCGATTCGAGCCAGGTGGCAAGGATCGCTGCTTGCGCGTGGTCTCCGCGATGCCGGATCAATTCGACACCACGCCGCAATTCGCCGACTGTCACCACCGACAGATACAAGTCGGTCTCTTGCCTCACCGCCTGTCGAAAGAAAGCGCGAACGCCCTTGTTGGCACGTTCGCGCTTCCTCACCTCGCTGATGACATTGGTATCAATCAAATACACGTGCACCCCCAACCGGCTCATCAACGCGTTCGAAATCGGCGTCCTCACCAACGTTGGGCATGCCAGCCAAGACCTCAGCAAAAGTCTTGCGCTTCGTCGTACGCAGAGCCTGCGCAAGAATCTCGCGATGCTCAGCCTCCGCACTCCGACCATGTGCAGCAGCCTGCTCCCGCAGCCTTTGTACCAGCGACTCGTCAATCCCGCGAACCAAAAGATTTGCCATGATCACCTCCTCGGATACCAGGCTAAAAAGATAGCATTGATATCATCGAAATGCAATCATTGATAGCACCTCAATGGTACGCGTCAGGTCGGTGCCCGGCGTGGGTGCGCTTTAGCGAGGCACGCACAGTGCGAGCCTGTCCTCCACATCAATCCGCCAGGAACCCACACACCGCCTCGGCAAATTCCCGCGGCTGCTCCCAGTTGGACAAATGGGCCCCGTCCAGCTCCACATAGCGCGCACCGGCGATCCCCTCGGCTACCTCGCGGCCTTGCGCCGGCGTGGTCGCCAGGTCGTGCGTGCCGGCGATCACCAGCACCGGGCTGGCGATGCGCGATAGCAGCGGGCGCAGGTCGGCATCGCGCACGGCGGCACAGTTGGCCGTATAGCCTTCAGGCGACGCATCCAGCAACATCTGCCGCACCGGGGCAATGCGCTCTGCGTTGCCGGCCAGCCAGCCGGCGCTGAACCAGCGCGCCAGCACGGCATCGACGATGGCGGCCATGCCTTGGGCGCGTACCGTCTGGATACGGGTGTCCCAGCCGCTGGCCGGCCCGATCAGGGCGGCGGTGTTGGCCAGCACGAAGCGCCCGAAGCGCTCCGGGTGGCTGGCCGCCAGCCACATGCCGGTCATGCCGCCCATCGACAGCCCGCAAAAGTGGGCGCGTCCGATGCCGGCGTGATCCATGATGGCCAGCACGTCCTGCCCGAGTTCAGCAAACCCGAACGGCTCGGCCGGGGCCGGCAGGCCGGAGCCGCCGTGGCCGCGCGTGTCGTAGCGCAGCACGCGGAAGCGGGACAACAGGCTGTCCATCTGCGGCGCCCACATCTGCAGGTCGGTGCCGAGCGAGTTGGACATGACCAGAACGGGCGCGTCCGGCGCCCCCTCGATCTGGTAGTGCAGCGCGATGCCTTGGTTGAATGCGGTGGTCATGACGATCTCAGTCTGCGCGGATGCCGCGTTCGCGGATCAGCTTGCCCCATTTGTCGGTTTCAGCGGCGAGATGCTTGCCCAGTTGCGCGGGCGTGCTGCCGATCGGCTCGGCGCCGATGCCGGCCAGGCGGGTACGCACCGACGGCTTGGCCAGCGCGTCCACCATCGCCTGGTTCAGCCGCGCGACCACGGCGGGCGGCGTATTGGCCGGCACAAAGGCCGCGAACCACGGCGACAGGTCATAGCCCTTCACGCCGGCTTCAGCCAGGGTCGGCACGTTCGGCAGCGTCGACGAGCGCTTGGCGGTGGTCACGGCGATCGGCGTGAGCTTGCCGGAATCGATATGCGGCTTGGCCGAGGTGATGCTGTCGAACATGTAGTCGACCTGGCCGCCCAGCAGGTCCGTCATGGCCGGGCCGCTGCCCTTGTAAGGCACATGCAGCATCTTGACCCCGGTCAGCGAGGTAAACAACTCGCCGGCAAGGTGGATCGAGGTGCCGTTGCCGGCCGAGGCATAGGTGTACTTGTCCGGCGTGGCGCGCGCGGCTGCGATCAGGCCGGGCACCGTGGCGGGCAGCTTCTTGGCCTTGCTGGTGACCAGTACATTGGGCACCACCGCCAGCAGCGACACTGGCGCGAAGTCCTTCACCGGGTCATAGTTCAGCCGGCCGTACAGGGCGGGGTTCACCGCCATGCCGTTGGCCACGATGATCAGCGTGTAGCCATCCGCGGGCGAACGCGCCACCAGCTCGGCGCCGATATTGCCGCCTGCGCCGGGGCGGTTTTCCACAACGATGGCCTGGCCCATCGACTTCGACATTTCCTCGCCCAGCGTGCGGGCGATATTGTCCATGGCACCACCGGCGGGGAATGGCACGACCCAGCGGATCGGGTGATCGGGATAGGCGTCGGCGTGTGCGGACGGCAACACGGCCAGGGTGGCCAGCGCGCAGGCGCAGGCGGCCCAGGCGCGCAGGAAAGGCAAGCGCATCAGAGTCTCCTCCAGTTGGATTCGGAGTTGGAGTTCGAGTTGGAGTTGGATCGCGGCCGTCGCGGGCCGCGGCGGTATTTCCTGGTTAATTGATTTACTTGATCGACGACGGGTGCCGCGCCAGCGGCGTGACATGGATCTCCATGTACGGGAACAGCGGCAGGCCGGACAGCATTGTGTGCAGCTCGTCGTTGGACTCGGCATCGAAGATGCTGTAGTTGGCGTACTCGCCCACCACACGCCAGATATGCGGCCATTTGCCCTGGCGCTGCAGGTCCTGCGAGTACGCCTTCTCGCGCGCCTTGATCTCGTCCGCCTGCGTGGCAGGCATGTCGGCCGGAATCCTTACGTCCATTCTCACCAGAAACAGCATGCTTTTATTCCTTGGGTCTGTGTTTGCTTATGGGTGGCTCATGGGTGGCGGCAGATGCGCCTCAGGCGGCACGGCGGTAATGCGCCAGCTTGTCCTCGTCCAGCGTCAGGCCCAGCCCCGGCCCCACCGGCAGGTGCAAGGCAAAGTCACGGTACTCGGGACGCGCCGTCACCACATCATCCTTGAGCAGCAGCGGGCCGAACAGTTCGGTGCCCCAGGCCAGCCGCGGCAGCGTTGAAAAACCGTGGGCGGCGGCGATGGTGCCCACGCTGCCCTCCAGCATGGTGCCGCCATACAGCGCGATGCCGGCGGCGTCGCCCACCGCCGCGGTGCGCAGCATCTCGAAGATGCCGCCCGACTTGGAGATCTTCAGCGCGAACACGTCCGCGCCGGCGATGCGCGCCAGTTCCATCGCGTCCTCGGGGCCGCACACGGACTCGTCGGCCATCACCGGCACCACGAAGCGCGCCGCCAGCCGCGCCAGCGCGCCGCGCTGCTCGCGCGGCACAGGCTGCTCGACCAGGTCGATGCCGGCGGCTTCCAGCATGGCGATGCCGGTGGCGGCGTCGGCCTCGTTCCAGGCCTGGTTGACATCCACCGTAACGCGGGCACGGTCGCCCAGCGCGCGCTTGATGGCCGACACATGGGCCACGTCGTCGCGCACGGAGCGGCGGCCGATCTTGAGCTTGAAGGTGTTGTGGCGGCGGGCCTCGAGCAGCGACTCGGCCTCTTCGATGTCGCGGCCGGTATCGCCGCTGGCCAGGGTCCACAGGCAGGCCAGGTTCGGCCGCACCGCGCCGCCCAGCAGTTCGGACAGCGGCAGCCCCAGGCGCTTGCCCTGCGCGTCGAGCAGCGCGGACTCCAGCGCCGACTTGGCAAAGCGGTTGCCGCGCGCCACCGCGGCCAGGCGTTGCATGGCCGCGTGGATATTGGACGCATCGAGGCCGGCCAGCGCGGGCGCCAGGTAGGTATCGATCGTCAGCTTGATGCCCTCGGGACTTTCGTCGCCGTAGCTCAGGCCGCCGATGGTGGTGGCTTCGCCAATGCCCTCGACGCCGTCGCTGCAACGCAGCCGCACGATCACCAGGGTCTGGCGCTGCATGGTGGTCATGGCGAGCTGGTGCGCCCGGATGGTGGGCAGGTCGACCAGGATGGCTTCGACGGAGGTGACGGTTGCTTTCATGCTGTATGTCTGCCAAGTATGGAATACGCTGGGATGAAGTATGTGGCTTGACATCCAGGGTGTCCAAGACCGAGTATGTCCCGATCAATACCTTTAAAGTATGGAGGGGCAGGCGCCATGGAGCTTCGTCACCTGCGCTATTTCCAGGCTGTCGCGGCCGAACTCAACTTCACCCGTGCCGCTGAACGCCTGCATATCGCCCAGCCGCCGCTGTCGCGCCAGATCCGCCAGCTGGAGGACGAAATCGGCACGGAGCTGCTGGACCGCACCGCGCGCGCGGTGCGGCTGACCGAGGCCGGACGCTTCCTGCTGGAGCAGTCGCTGCAGCTGAACCAGCGTATCGACGAGATCGTGGAAGGCACGCGGCGCATTGGCCGCAACGAGAAGCGCTGGTTCGGCATCGGGTTCGTGCCGTCGGTGCTGTATGGTTTCCTGCCAGAGCTGATCCGCCAGGTGCGCGGCTCCGACACCGCGCTTGAGGTCGGCCTGTCCGAGCTGACCACGGTGCAGCAGATGGAAGCGCTCAAGGCCGGCCGCATCGATATCGGCTTTGGCCGCATCGTGCTGGACGACCCGGCCATTACCCGCACGGTGGTGATGGCCGAGCCGCTGATGGCCGCCGTGCCCAGCGGCCACGCCGCGCTGAAGGGTCCGCCCATGACGCCGGCGCAACTGGCGGCGCACCCCTTCGTGCTCTATCCGGCACGGCCCCGGCCCAGTTACGCCGACCATGTGCTGGCACTGTTCCGCACCCAGGGCCTGCAACCGCGCGTGGTCCAGGAGGCCAACGAACTGCAGACCGCCATCGGCCTCGTGGCCGCCGGGCTCGGGATCTGCCTGGTGCCGGCATCGGTCCAGCGCCTGCATCGCGACGACGTGGCCTACGTGCCGATCGATGCCCCCGGCTTTACTTCTCCGGTGATGATGAGCTATCGCAGCGACGACCGCTCCGCACTGCTGGCCGAAGTCGTGAAGCGGGTGGGCGAGTTGGCGCGCACGCCGCCACAGGACTGATTTCCACCCCGGCGGCGCGACAAATAACGTCCGGCACCCCACAAACGGGTGATGCGGGCGGCGCGATCGGTTTGTACAGTGCACGCACAAAAAAGAGACGGGGATATCGTGCCACCGATGCACTCAGGGTCAATATCGAGCCATGCCGCCGGGCCACGGCCGGGCGGGCTGTTCATGGCTCTTCTTCAAGCCTGCGGCGACACGCTGCGCAAAGCCTGGGGCGGCACGCAGGGTGAGGTAGCGCTCACCGCGCGCGAGCCGGCCACCGCGCCGCACAGCGCTCGCGGCCAGCCACGAACCGGTGCCTTGTGCCTCCGGCTCAGCTACGCGGATACGCCGCTGACGCCCGGCGCCACCCGCGTCACCGCCACCGCCGCTGTGCTGCAATGCGACGGCACCGACATCACCGCCAGCGTCGCGCCGTCCGCATGGACCTGGCGCCAGGCTTCCGGCCTGTCGATGCGTGCCGGCTACGGCGCCGTGTCGGTCGATACCGAGGGCCAGGTACGGTCGGTGGGCGTGTGTCCGCAAGGCCGCAGCTTGTCGCTCTCCGGCACCAGCCGCTCAGCCTGCCAAGATATGGCCTCGGGGGTGGAAGTCAGCGTGCTGCTCGGCAATGGCGAGCGCCTGGTCCAGCATTTCCAGCCGGGGTTGGCCGGGCTTGAGTAAGGATTTAAGGATTTAAGGATTTAAGGACTCAAGGACGTAAAGACGGAAGGGCCGGGCAGCGCGGCGCGGCGCGGCGCAAAAAACGTGAGCGCTCCGCCGCGGAATCAGCCCTTCAGGTACATGTTCAGCCGCTTGGCCGCGTTGCGCAGGTGGGTCTCAGCCGCCTCCGCCGCCCGCTCCGGATCGCCCGCCGCGATCGCGTCGTAGATGGTCTTGTGCTCGTCCTGCACGGCCTCGACCATGTCCGCGTGATGGCTCTTGGTATTGCTCCTCGCCTGCCGGATCACGCGCCGCGCGCCATGCTCCAGGTGTTCGCTCAGCGCCTGGAAATGCGGGTTGTGGGTGGCCTCCACAATGGCCTGGTGAAAGGCGAAGTCCTCTTCGTCCCCCAGCCGGTCGTTGGCGATCTCGTACTCCATGCCGATCAGCGCCCGCCGGATCCGCTTGAGATCTTCCGGCGTGCGGCGCATGGCCGCGAACCGGGTAGCCGCCACTTCAATCGTCACCAGCAGTTCCATCACCATCGCCAGCGAGTCTTTCTCGTCGATGGCCACATCCTGCATGCGAAACGCCTGCCGCTGGCTGCGCTCGGTCACGAACACGCCGCTGCCCGCCTTGGGCGCAACCAGACCCTCCGACTTGAGCTGCGACAGCGCTTCACGGACCACCGCGCGGCTGACCGAAAACTGCTCGCATAGCACGCGCTCGCTGGGCAGCCGGTCGCCCACGGCGAACTCGCCGGTCTGGATCGCCTGGATCAGCCACCTTGCGATCTCGTCCGGCAGGTGTTTTGGCTCGGGATGGAACATGGTTCCCTCCGGGCGCTGGGTGGACGGCGGCGCCGCGGCACCGGGCGTGGTCTTGTTCACTACTGGCTCCCTGGCGCCAGCCGGCATCTGGCTGGCGCTCGATCTTGAATTGGTCTTACAGGTCAATGTAGCACGACTCAACGCGTCTGAAACGTGCGGAATGTACCAGCACCAGACCGTAGCAGCGCCTGTTATGTGCCACAAAGCCAATCCCCGCAAGGGAAGTTGACCCGCGCTCCGATGCGTGGATAGCCGTCCGATCCGGTCCTCAGTAGAAACCCTCATGGCGGGCATGTCGCCGTTGACGGCTGTCATCCATCTCCTTATAGTAAACCTGTCAGACCACTTTAACCACAGGTCAGACCACTATGACGGGCCAGTTTCAGCGCCCGCCAGATGATCCCAACAAAGCTAGGAGACACCCATGAGCGGTAGCCGCATTCCCCGTCCTTTGTTCGCAGCCGCGGCATTCTCGGTGCTGGCTGGCACGGCATCGGCGGCGCCGGTAAAGATTGCGCTGGTCGAGACACTGTCCGGCCCGCAGGCATCGACCGGCCTGATGTTCCGCGCGGCGGCGCGCTATGCGATCGACAAGATCAATGCCACCGGCGGCTGGAATGGCGAGCCGCTCCAACTGGTGGAGTACGACAACCAGGGCGGCCCGGCGGGCGCGGCGGACAAGCTGAAGGCGGCCGTGGCCGATGGCGCCCAGATCGTCATGCAGGGTTCGTCGTCGGCCGTGTCCGGCCAGATCACCGAGGACGTGCGCAAGTTCAACCTGCGCAATCCGGGCAAGGAAATCCTGTTCATGAATGTCGGCGGCGAGGCCATGGAGCTGACCGGCGAGAAGTGCCACTTCTACCATTTCAAGTTCGCCACCAACGCGCAGATCCGCGTCAAGGCGCTGGTCGGCGCGATGAAGCCGCTCAACGCCCTCGGCACCCGTGTCTATTCGATCGACCAGAACTACTCCTGGGGCATCGATATGGAAAAGGCCACCGGCGACTACGCCAGCGCGGGCGGTTACACGGTCGTGGAAAGGACCCTGCACGACGTCAACAAGGTCCAGGACTTCTCGCCGTACGTGGCCAAGATCGCCGCCGCCAAGGCGGACAGCGTGATCACCGGCAACTGGTCGAACGACCTGCTGCTGCTGATGAAGGCCAGCAAGGCGGCCGGCCTGAAGACGCGCTTCGCTACGGTGTTCCTCGACCAGCCGGGCAATATCGGCAACGCCGCCGATGTGGCGCTCGGCCACTATGTCGCCCACCCCTTTAACGCCGAAGCGGGCGGCGCGGAGAGTGAGCGCTTCGCTAACGACTTCAAGGCCAGGCAGGGCCATATGCCGGCCTACATCGAGCCGCAGACGGTATTCGCGGTGGAGATGCTGGGCGAGGCACTGAAGACGGTGAAGCCGGAAGGCGGCAAGCTCAACACCAGCACGCTGGCCAGGGCGCTCGAAAACGCCAGGATCAAGACCCCGATGGGCGAGATGAGCATGCGCGCCGCCGATCACCAGGTGCTGCTGCCGATGGTGGTGTCCGTCGTCGCCAAGGACGCGAAGTTCAAGGTCGACGGCACCGACATGGGTTTCAAGCCGGTCAAGACGTTCTCCGCCACCGAAGCCGCCACGCCGGCCCAGGCCAGCTGCAAGATGCCGCGCGCCGTCTGACTCCCCCTGCCATTGCCATTGCCATAGCAAGACCTGCCAGCTCAGCGCCGCCCGGCGCGGCGCTGGCAAGCGCGGCCGTTCACTCCGGCGGCCGCGCGCCATATGGCCGCACAGGCTCGTTCCAAGGAAGCCTTCATGGAATACCTCATCGTCTCACTGCTTAACGGCGCCATCTACGGCTTGCTGCTGTTCATGGTGTCGGCAGGCCTGAACCTCATCTTCGGCATGATGGGCGTGCTCAACTTTGCCCATGCGTCGTTCTACATGCTGGGCGCTTACTTTGCCTACACGCTGCAGGGCGCAATCGGCTTCTGGCCGGCCATCGTGGTTTCGCCGATCCTGGTCGGTCTGGTCGGGGTGGCGGTGGAGCGCTTCTTCCTGCGCCGCGTCCATCACCACGGCCACGCGCACGAGCTGCTGCTGACCTTCGGCCTGTCTTTCATCATTGCCGAGCTGATCAAGCTGTTCTTCGGCAACTTCCCGGTGGATTACCGCATCCCGGCATCGCTGGACTTCGCGGCCTTCCAGCTGGGGGTTTCCTCCTATCCCTTCTACCGCGTGTTCATGGGCGGTATCGCCGTGGCCATGTTCGCCGTGATCTACCTCCTGCTCACTTACACCCGGGTCGGCATCGTGGTGCGCTCCGCCATCTACAAGCCGCGCATGGCCGAGGCGCTGGGCCACAACGTGCCGCTGGTCTTCATGGGCGTGTTCGGCATCGGCGCGGCGCTGGCCGGCCTGGCCGGCGCGGTGGCGGGCGCGTTCTACACCACCAACCCGAACATGGCGCTCGAACTCGGCGTGATGGTCTTCGTGGTGGTGGTGGTGGGCGGCCTTGGCTCGCTGGAGGGCGCCATGCTCGCCTCGCTGCTGATCGGCCTGATCACGGCGTTCTCGGTCGGCATCGACCGCAGCCTCGCCGACCTGCTGGCCCTGTTCGGCGCGGGCGCCTGGGCCGGGGAAGCGGGCGGGCTGCTGACCTTGAAGCTGTCCAGCCTGGCCGGGACCATCCCGTTCGCGCTGATGCTGCTGATTTTGCTGGTCCGCCCGTCGGGGCTGATGGGCGAGAAGGAGTAACCATGACCAATGTCTCCAACACGCAGAAGACCCTGCTGCTGCTCGGCACAGGCGCACTGCTGGCGCTGCCGCTGGTGCTGTCGCAATCGCTGGTCAACGCATCGATCCAGATGCTGATCGCCGTGCTGTTCGCCGCCTCGTTCAACCTGCTGAGCGGCCAGGGCGGCATGCTGTCATTCGGCCATGCGGCCTACTTCGGCATCGGCTCCTTCGCCACCGTGCATGCGATGAACGCCTTCGGCGGCAACGGCCTGCTGCCCACGCCGCTGCTGCCGCTGGCAGGCGGCGCCCTGGGCCTCGTCGCCGGCCTGGCCGCCGGCTGGTTCGCCACCAAGCGCACCGGTGTCTACTTCGCCATGATCACGCTGGCGCTGGCCGAACTGCTGCACTCGCTGGCGCCGCACCTGAAGGGCTGGTTCGGCGGCGAGGCGGGCCTGTCCACCATGCGCATGCCGGCATGGGGCCTTACCTTCGGCGACAGCAACCAGGTCTACTACCTGACGTTGTTCTGGGTGCTGCTGTCGCTGGCGCTGCTGTACCTGTTCACCCTGACCCCGGTGGGCCGCCTGACGCTGGGCCTGCGCGAGAACGCCAACCGCCTGCGTTTCCTCGGCTACGACACGCACCGCCTCGGCGTGCTGGTGTTCGCTGTCTCGGCCATGTTCGCCGGCATCGCGGGCGCGCTGCAGGCGCTCAACATGGAAGCGGCCAACTACGTGGTGTTCGAGTCCTCGGCCTCCGCGGCGGTGGTGCTCAACAGCTATATCGGCGGCGTGAAGCTCTTTCTCGGCCCGGCGCTGGGCGCGGCGGTGATGACCTTTTTCGGCTATGCGGTCTCCGACCTGACGCGCTCATGGCTGCTGTACCAGGGCATCGTGTTCGTGCTGGTGATGATGTTCATGCCGACGGGCCTGGCCGGGCTGATCAAGTCCTTCGCCACGCACGGCAAGGCCTATGGTCCGCGCCCGTTGCTGCCGATCGCGCTGGTCTTCATCATCGGCACGTTGCTGCTCACGGGCGGCACCGTGTTCACGGTGGAGATGCTGCAGCGCTTCTTCTCGCAAGACTACCGCTCCATGGCCGCCCTGAATGGCGGCGGCTGGCCCGCGATCCCGCTGTTCGGCCGCGAGTGGGATCCCGTCTCGCCGCTGACCTGGCTGGTGCCCGCGGCGCTGCTGGCGGCCGGCATCGCGACAGTACGCCTGGCCAACGGCCGCTGGCTGCGCCTGAAGGACGCCGCCCCCGCCGCCGAAGCCGTTGCCCACGCCGCCACCAACGTCCGGAGGAACCCGGCATGAACACGCAAGCGATTCTCTCCCTGCGCGGGCTGCGCAAATCTTTTGGCGACGTCGACATCATCCGCGGCGTGGACCTCGATCTCGTCAGCGGCGAACGGCACGCGCTGATCGGCCCGAACGGCGCGGGCAAGTCCACGCTGTTCCACCTGATCTCCGGCCGCCTGCCGCTGACCAAAGGCGAGATCGTGCTCAACGGCGAGCCCATCCAGGGCCTGACGCCGCAGCAAATCAACCATCGCGGCCTGGCGCGCTCGTTCCAGATCACCAATATCTTCGCCGGCCTGACCGTCTTCGAGAACCTGCGCCTCGCCGTGATGCGGCGCCACGGCCTGCAATACACGCTGTGGAAGTTCGCCCACAAGGTGCGCGCCGTGCGCGACGAGACCCAGCACCTGCTCGAACAGGTGCGGCTGGCCGAACGCGCGCAGGCCATCGCCGGCGAGCTGTCGTATTCGGAGCAGCGCTCGCTGGAGATCGCCATGACGCTGGCCTCGGACCCGAAGGTCATCATGCTCGACGAGCCGATGGCGGGCATGTCGCAGGAAGAGACCGACTATACCGCCGGCCTGATCCGCGAGATCGCGCACGGCCGCACGCTGATGATCGTGGAGCACGACATGGACGTGGTGTTCTCGCTGAGCGACCGCATCAGCGTGCTGGTCTACGGCGAGATCGTCGCCACCGGCACGCCCGACGAGATCCGCAACAACGCACGCGTCAAGGAAGCCTATCTGGGCGAGGAGGTCACGGTATGAGCGCGCAGTCCGTACAAAGCGCCGATCCGCTGCTGAGCGTGCAAGGGCTGCACGCGCACTACGGCAAGAGCCACATCCTGCACGGCGTGGATTTCCACGTGGGGAAAGCCGAGGTGGTGAGCCTGCTGGGCCGCAACGGCTCGGGCCGCTCCACCACGCTGAAAGCCATCATGGGCCTGGTCCCGCCGAGCGCGGGCCACGTCAGGCTGCGCGGCCGCGATCTCGCCGGTGCGCAATCCTACGCGATCTGCCGGCGCGGCATTGCCTACGTGCCGGAGGAGCGCGAGGTCTTCGCCAACCTCACGGTGGAAGAAAACCTGCGCATGGGCGAACAGCGCGCCACCGAAGGCGCGCCGAAATGGACCTTCGAGCAGATGTTCGACTACTTCCCGCGCCTGAAGGAACGCCGCAATACCAAGGCCGGCAGCCTCTCCGGCGGCGAGCAGCAGATGCTGACCATGTGCCGCTCGCTGCTGGGCAACCCGCTGGTGATCCTGATCGACGAGCCGACCGAAGGCCTCGCGCCCAAGATCGTGGCGGTGGTCGGCGAGGCCATCCAGGACATTCACCGCCGGGGCGTATCGGTGGTGCTGGTGGAGCAGAAGCTCGCCATCGCGCTGAAGGTATCGAGCCGTGTCTGCGTGATGGGCCACGGGCGCATCGTCTTCGAGGGCACGCCCGGACAACTCACTTCCAATACCCAACTTCTGAAGGACTGGTTAGCCGTATGAGCACTTCCCTGCCAATTGGATACCCGAACGCGCAACCCTTCGCGCGCGCCAGCTACCCCGGCCTGGCCGGCAAGGTCGTGCTCAACACCGGCGGCGCCAGCGGCATCGGCCGCGCGATGGCGCACGGCTTTGCCCGGCACGGCGCGCGGCTGATGCTGCTGGACCTGGACGCGGAAGGACTCGCCAGCGCCAGGGCGGAACTGGAAGCGGCCTACCCGGAAGCGCAGGTCGAAGTCGTGCAGGCTTCGATCACCGATCCCGAGGCCGTGGAGCAAGCCTGCGCCGCTACCGAGGCCCGCTTCGGCCGCATCGACATCCTGCTCAATAACGCCGGCATCTCGATGAACAAGCCCTCGCTGGAACTCACGCCGGACGACTGGCGCCGCGCCATCGATATCGACCTCTCCGGCGTGTTCTTCTGCACGCAGGCAGCGGCACGCCGCATGGTGCGCCAGGGCGGCGGCTCCATCCTCAGCACGGCATCGATGTGGGGCCTGGCCTCCTCGGCCCGGCGCCTGGCCTACTGCGCCGCCAAGGCGGGCGTGGTCTCGCTGACCAAGTCGCTGGCGGCGGAATGGGCTGAGTACAACATCCGCGTCAACGCGGTCTGCCCGGGCTACACCAGCACCGCGCTGATGGAAACGCTGCTGGCCAGCAAGGCCATCGACGGCGAAGCCTTGCTGGCGCGCACGCCGCTGCGGCGCTTCGGCGCGCCGGATGAGATGGCGGAAGTCGCGCTCTTCCTGGCATCGGACTCGGCCGCGTTCATCACCGGCCATGCGCTGGTCTCCGACGGCGGCTGGACCGCCGACGGCTTCTGAGCGCGCTGTTCCCAACACGATTGAAAACACCATCGACCGGTAATCAAGGATCCTCGAATGTCTGAACGTAGCGCCCTGCGCCCCGCCGCCGAATGGGTGGAACTGCGCACCACCGATGAAGACTGGGCCAAGGCCGACCCCGCCCTGCTCGGCACGCTGCTGAGCCACCTGCACCTGATCCGCGGCTTCGAGGAAGCCGTGCTCGAACTCGCCGCCGAAGGCCTGGTCCACGGGCCCGCGCACTCCAGTATCGGGCAGGAAGGCGGCGCCGCCGGCTCGATCGTGCCGCTGACCGGCGCCGACCAGATCAACGGCTCGCACCGCGGACACCATCAATTCATCTCCAAGGCGCTGGGCTACCTCGCGCCCAACGGCATCGACCCGCGCGCGCCGCTGCCGGCGGATGTGCAAACGCTGCTGCAACGCACGCTCGCGGAAATCCTCGGGCTGGCGCAAGGCTACTGCAAGGGCCGTGGCGGTTCGATGCACTTGCAGTGGGCCGAAGCCGGCGCGCTGGGCACCAATGCCATCGTTGGCGGCGGCGTGCCGATGGCCGCGGGCGCGGCGTGGTCGCACCGGCATGCGGGCACCGACGCCGTGGCCATCACCTACTTCGGCGATGGCGCGGTCAATATCGGCTCCGTGCTGGAGACCATGAACCTGGCGGCCGCGTGGAAGCTGCCGCTGTGCTTCTTTATCGAGAACAACCGCTACGCCGTCTCCACCACGGTGGAGGAGTCCACCGCCGAACCGCGCCTGTCCGCGCGCGGCATGGGCTTCAATATCCCGAGTTGGAAAGTCGACGGCATGGACCCGCTGGCGGTCTACCTCGCCACGCAGGAAGCCCTGGCACACATGCGCGCCGGCAAGGGCCCCACGGTCATCGAGGCCGATCTCTACCGCTTCTTCCACCAGAACGGCCCCTTCCCCGGCAGCGCCTTCGGCTACCGCACCAAGGAAGAAGAACAGCAATGGCGCGCGCGCGATCCGCTCGAACTGATGGCGCGCCGCATGCAGGAACGCGGCCTGATCAGCGCCGGCGAGATCGCCGCGCTGCGCGAACGCATCAAGCAAGGCATGCGCGATGCCATGGCGGCACTGACCGAGGCCGATCCTTCCGGCAAGCCTGGCAAGCGCCGCATCCGTCCCGAACTGTGGCCGAGCCCGGATTTCCGTGACGTGGGCGTCCGTGGCGACCTGAGCGAGCTGGAAGGCCTGCGCTGCGAGGACGAAGCCGGCTTCCCGGGCAAGCTGGACAAGCGCAAGTTCATCGACGTGGTGGCGGACGTCATGCACCGCCGCATGGAGACCGACCCGTCGGTGGTGGTGATGGGCGAGGACGTGCACCGCCTCAAGGGCGGCACCAACGGCGCCACGCGCGGCCTGCGCGACAGCTTCCCGGACCGCGTGCTGGGCACGCCGATCAGCGAGAACGCGTTCGTGGGCCTCGGCGGCGGGCTGGCGCTGGATGGCCGCTACAAGCCCGTGGTTGAGTTCATGTACCCGGACTTCATGTGGGTGGCCGCCGACCAGGTCTTCAACCAGATCGGCAAGGCGCGCCATATGTTCGGCGGCGAAAGCGACGTGCCGCTGGTGCTGCGCACCAAGGTGGCGATGGGCACGGGTTACGGCTCGCAGCATTCGATGGACCCGGCCGGCATCTTCGCCACCAACCCGGGCTGGCGCATCGTGGCGCCTTCCACGCCGTTCGACTACGTGGGCCTGATGAACACGGCGCTGGCGTGCAAGGACCCTGTGCTGGTGATCGAGCACGTGGACCTGTACAACGCATCGGGCGTGGGGCCGGTCGACGACTTCGACTACCACCTGCCGGTGGGCAAGGCGGCGGTGCGCCGCAACGGCAGCGACGTCACCGTCATCACCTACCTGTCGATGGTCGGCCATTCGCTCGAAGCGGTGGAGCAGACCGGCATCGACGCCGAAGTGATCGACCTGCGCTGGCTGGACCGCGCCAGCCTGGACTGGGACACCATCGGGCAGAGCATCAGGAAGACCAACAATGTGCTGATCGCGGAGCAAGGCGCGCGCGGCACTTCCTACGGCGGCTGGCTGGCCGACGAGATCCAGCGCCGCTACTTCGACTGGCTGGACCAGCCGGTGCAGCGCGTGACCGGGGCGGAAGCCGCGCCGAGCATTTCCAAGGTGCTGGAGCGTGCCGCTGCCGCCCGCACCGAGGAAGTGGTGGAAGGCCTGCGGCAAGTGATGCGCGACAAAGGCGCGGCGTGAGCCCGGTGCCTGCCCGCCAAGCCAATTGAACGAATCCAAGGAAATCCAAGGAATTCCAATGACCCTGAACATGATTGCTCCCCTGGAGGTCGGCATCGCCGTGCGCGACCTGCCGCGCATGCGCCGCTTCTATGAGCAGGTGCTGGGCTTCACCTTCGTGAGCGAAGTTGCCGTACCCGCGGCCAATGCCGCGCAGGCGGCGATGCATGCCGGCGGCTACACCGCCGTGCGCCTGCAGACGAACCATGGCGAGCGCATCAAGCTGCTGGCCCCGGTGCAAGCGCCGGCAGCCGAGCCCGCTCCCCAATACATCCTCGACAAGGCCAACGCCGCCTACCTCACGTTTATCGTGGACGACATCCAGGCCGCGGTCGACAGGCTGATCGCCGCCGGCGTGGCGTTCCTGACCGGCCCGCAGCGCATTGAAGTGCGCCCCGGCACTTACCTCGCGTTCTGCCGCGACCCTGAAGGCAATGTGCTCGAGATCGTGCAGTACGCGGATATCGCGGCCTATCGCCCCGACCTGCAACCGCCGAGGAATGCCTGACATGGCCACCCTGCTACGCATGCCCGAGGTGGCGGCCAATGCCACCCAGGCCACGCTGCAAGCGTGGACCAAGAACGAAGGCGATACGATTGCCGTGGGCGACTGCATCGCCGAGATCGAAACCGACAAGGCCGTGGTCGAACTCAATGCCGACTCGGCCGGCGTGCTTGGCCGCCGCCTAGTCGCGGCGGGCCAGGACGTGGAAGTGGGCGCGCCGATCGGCGTGCTGCTGGTCAATGGCGAAACCAGCGTGGATATCGATGCGCTGATCGCGGCGGCGGGTGGTGGCGCGCAAGCGCCCGAAGCCGTGGCCGCATCCGCTGGCGAAGCCGTTGCGCCTTCCAGGGCTGCCGCGCCGCAAGCCGCGCGCATCTTCGCCAGCCCCCTTGCCCGCCGCCTGGCTGCCCAACGCGGACTGGACCTCGCGGCATTGCGCGGCAGTGGTCCCAATGGCCGCATCGTCAAGCGCGATATCGAGCAGGCCGCCGCTGTCCCGGCCCCCGCCAGCGCGCCTGCCGCCGCGCGCCCGGCCGCACCGCAGGCCCAGATCAGCGAAGCGTTCACCGAAGTCCCGCACAGCAATATGCGCCGCACCATTGCGCGCCGCCTGAGCGAGAGCAAGTCCACCATCCCGCATTTCTACCTCACGGCGGATTGCCGGATGGAGCGGCTGCTGGCGCTGCGCGCGGAGATCAATGCCAATGCGCCGCGCAAGATCTCGGTCAACGACTTCATCGTGCGCGCCGTGGCGGTCGCCTTGCGCGAGGTCCCGGAGGCCAACGTCAGCTGGACCGACGCGGCCATGCGGCATTACCACCAGGCCGATATCGCCGTGGCGGTATCCACCGGCGCCGGCCTGATCACGCCCATCGTGCGCGCGGCAGACACGAAGCCGCTGTCGCTGATCAGCACCGAGATCGCCGACCTGGCGACGCGCGCGCGCGCTTCGCAACTGCGGCCCGAGGAGTACCAGGGCGGCAGCTTCAGCGTTAGCAACCTGGGCATGTTCGGCGTGTCCGGGTTCTCCGCCATCATCAATCCGCCACAGGCCGCCATCCTCGCGGTGGGCGCCACACAGGCGGTGCCGGTGGTGGAAGACGGCGAACTGAAGGTCGGGCAGGTCATGCGCTGCACGCTGTCGGTGGACCACCGCGCCATCGACGGCGCGCTGGCCGCGAAGTGGCTGGCCGCGTTCCAGCGCCTGCTTGAAAACCCCTTGTCGATGCTGATCTGAGGACCATGACGTGGCGAATTCCTCATTTGACCTGATCGTCGTCGGCGGCGGCCCCGGCGGCTATGTGGCGGCGATCCGCGCCGCCCAGCTCGGCATGAAAACCGCGCTGGTCGAGAAAGAGCACCTGGGCGGCGTCTGCCTGAACTGGGGCTGCATTCCCACCAAGGCGCTCCTGCGCTCCGCCGATGTGCTGCGGCTGGTCAGGGACGCGGCATCCTTCGGCGTGCGCGCGGCCGCGCCTACCGCCGACCTGCCAGCCATGGTGGCCCGCTCCCGCGCGGTTGCCGCGCAGCTCAACAAGGGCGTGGTCCACCTGATGAAGAAGAATGGCGTGACCGTGCTCAACGGCCACGGACGGCTGGCGGGCAAGGGCAAGCTGGAAGTCACCGCGCCGGATGGCAAGACGAGTACCGTGTCGTCCGCCCACATCCTGCTTGCCACCGGCGCGCGCGCGCGCCAGCTGCCCGCGCTGCCGGCGGACGGCCAGACGGTCTGGACCTATCGCGAGGCGCTGGCGCCGCCCGTGGTGCCTAAGCGCATGCTGATCGTCGGCGCCGGTGCCATCGGCATCGAGTTCGCCAGCTTCTATCACGCGGTGGGCGTCGAGGTGACGGTGATCGAGATGGCGGACCGCATCCTGCCGGTGGAGGATGCCGACATCTCCGCGCAGGTGGCGAACAGCCTGAGCCGGGAAGGCATCGTGCTGCATACGGCCGCCAGCATCGGGAGCGCGGAACGCAAGGCGTCCGGCTGGTCCGTCACGCTGCAAGGCGGCAAGTCCGCCGGCGCGAAGATCGAGGCCGATGTCGTACTGGTGGCGGCGGGCATCGTCGGCAACGTTGAAGACCTCGGGCTGGAGAAGACCGCCGTCAGGGTCGAGAAGACGCATATCGTGACCGATGCGTTCTGCCGCACGGCAGAGCCCGGCGTGTATGCCATCGGCGACGTGGCGGGGCCGCCCTGGCTGGCGCACAAGGCCAGCCACGAAGGCGTGATCTGCGTGGAACAGATCGCCGGGCTGCACCCGCATGCGCTCGATGCCACGCGCATCCCGGCCTGCACTTACAGCCATCCGCAAGTGGCCAGCGTCGGGCTGACCGAGGCACAGGCCAGGGAACGGGGCCATCCGATCAAGGTCGGCAAGTTTCCTTTCGTCGGCAACGGCAAGGCCATTGCCATGGGCAGCACCGCGGGCCTGGTGAAAGTCATATTCGACGCAGGCAGCGGCGAACTGCTCGGCGCCCATATGGTGGGCGACGAGGTCACCGAGATGATCCAGGGCTACGCCATCGCGCAGACGCTGGAGACCACCGAAGCCGACCTGATGGCTGCCATCCTGCCGCACCCGACCATGTCGGAGGCCATGCACGAAGCCGTGCTCGCGGCCTACGGGCGCGCACTGCATATCTGAACACGAGAGACAACATGTACAACTTCGATCAACGCACGCTGCTGCTGACCGGCGCCAACGGCGGCATCGGCCGTGAGACGGCCAAACTGTTCCTGGCGCACGGCGCCAACCTGGTACTGACGGATCTGGACGAAGCCGGCGTCGCCGGATTTGCCCGCGAACTGGACCCGAGCGGCGAGCGCATCGCCACGCTGCGCATGGACGCCGCCAGCCCCGACGATTGCGAGCGCGCCGTAGCGCTGGCGCAGGACCGCTTCGGCGGCATCGACTTCCTGGTGCCGTCGGCCGGCTTGTACCAGGCCCAGCCAGTGGCCGAGATGAGCGACGCGCAATGGCGGCAGACGCTGTCGATCAACCTCGATGGCGTGTTCTATCTTGTGCGCCGCGCCATTCCCGCGCTGCGCGAGAACAGCGCCATCGTCAACCTGACGTCGGTGGCGGCGCACCGGGGCGCTTACTACAATGCGCACTATTCGGCCTCCAAGGGTGGCCTGCTCAGCCTCACCCGCAGCCTGGCGCGGGAGCTCGGGCCGCGCACCCGCGTCAATGCGGTATCGCCGGGCGTGATCGAAACCCCCATGACCACCGAGCTGATCCAGAAACGCGGTGCCGATTCCGTCGAGCAGACACCGCTCAAGCGCCTCGGCCATCCGCGCGAGATCGCCACCGCCATCGGCTTCCTGTGCAGCGACGCGGCCAGCTTTGTCACCGGCGAGGTGCTGCACGTCAATGGCGGGCTGTATATCGCGGGTTGAATCGCGGCTTGATCATCCGTCCGGCGGCCAAACAAGATCGCCGGATCCTGCTAACCTGCCGTCAGCGGCGCTGCGCCGAATCCCCCCAACATCGCTACGGAACCGGAACCAGACCATGTTGCAACTCCAAGACCCCTCCCTGCTGCGCCAGCAGTGCTATGTCGACGGCCGCTGGATCGATGCAGAGCGTCATATCGACGTGACCAACCCCGCCACCGGCGAGCGCGTCGGCCAGGTGCCCCTGCTGGGCGCCGGCGAGACACGCCAGGCCATCGAGGCCGCCAACCGCGCCCTGCCGGCCTGGCGCGCGCGTACCGCCAAGGAACGCTCCGCGCTGCTGCGCAAGTGGTTCGAACTGCTGCTGGCGAACCAGGACGACCTGGCCCGCATCATGACCGCCGAGCAAGGCAAGCCCTTTGCCGAAGCGCGCGGCGAGATCGGCTACGCCGCCTCCTTCATCGAGTGGTTCGCCGAGGAAGGCAAACGCGTCTACGGCGAGACCATTCCGGCGCCGGTCAGCAACCAGCGCATCGTCGTCACCAAGGAACCGGTGGGCGTGTGCGCGGCCATCACGCCGTGGAATTTCCCCGCGGCCATGATCACGCGCAAGGCTGGCCCCGCGCTGGCGGCGGGATGCACGATGGTGGTCAAGCCCGCCTCGCAAACCCCGCTGACCGCGCTGGCGATGGTGGTGCTGGCGGAACGCGCCGGCATCCCCGCGGGCGTGCTGTCAGTCGTCACCGGCTCGGCTTCCGCCATCGGCGGCGAACTCAGCAGCAACCCGCTGGTGCGCAAGCTCACCTTTACCGGCTCGACGGAAGTCGGCCGTACGCTGATGGCGCAGACGGCGTCCACCATCAAGAAGGTCTCGATGGAACTGGGCGGCAACGCGCCCTTTATCGTGTTCGAGGATGCCGACCTGGATGCCGCCGTGGAAGGCGCCATCGTGTCCAAGTACCGCAACGCGGGACAGACCTGCGTCTGCGCCAACCGCCTCTATGTGCACAGCAAGGTCTATGACGCCTTCGCCGAAAAGCTGGTCGCCGCGGTGCGCGCGCTGAAGGTAGGCAACGGCATGGAAGACGGCGTGCGCATCGGCCCGCTGATCGACGGAAAGGCCGTGACCAAGGTCGAGGAACATATCACCGACGCGATCTCCAAGGGTGCGCGCGTGCTGCAAGGCGGCAAGCGTCACGCGCTCGGGCAATCGTTCTTCGAGCCTACCGTGCTGGCCGACGTGAAGCCCGGCATGCTGGTAGCGCGTGAAGAAACCTTCGGCCCGCTCGCGCCGCTGTTCCGCTTCGAGACCGAGGACGAAGTGGTCGCCATGGCCAACGACACGGAATTCGGCCTGGCGAGCTATTTCTACGCACGCGATCTCGGCCGCGTGTGGCGCGTTTCCGAGCGTCTGGAGTACGGCATGGTCGGCGTCAACACCGGCCTGATCTCGAACGAGGTGGCGCCCTTCGGCGGCGTCAAGCAATCGGGCGTGGGCCGCGAAGGCTCGCATTACGGTATCGAGGACTACCTGGTCATCAAGTACACCTGCATGGCCGGCATCTGAGCCATCGCCATGCCCGCGGGACGGAGCGCATCCGTCCCGCCTCCCGCTTCATTCCCGCTTCTCCCTCTCCCTCGTTACCCAGAATCCCGCAATGCAGATCGATGGCAATACCCAGCTTGTCGGCATCATCGCCGCCCCCATCGCGCACGTGCGCACGCCGCAACTCTTCAATGCCTCGGTCGCCCGCCAGGGCCTGAATGCCGTCTGCGTGCCCTTCCATGTCGATGCGGCGCAATTACAGGCATTCCTCGCCGGCGCGCCGGCCGCGCAAAACCTGCAAGGCCTGGTCGTCACCATCCCGCACAAGGAAAACGTGGTCGCCGCCTGTGGCGAACTGACCGACACCGCCCGCCTGGTCGGCTCCGTCAACGCCATGCGCTTCGACCGCGAGAAAGGCCACTGGACCGGCGGCAATTTCGATGGCGACGGCTTCGTTGCCGGCCTGCGCGAACGCGGCCACAGCCTGTCCGGCAAGCGCGTACTGCAGCTTGGCGCCGGCGGCGCCGGCAAATCGATGGCCTACGCCATCGCCCGCGAGAACCCCGCCGAACTGGTCATCTACAACCGCTCCGCCGACAAGGCCGAAGAACTGGCCGCGAGCCTGGGGAAAGCGCTGCCATCCGTCCCGATCCGCAGCGGCGACAACAACCCCTCCGGCTTCGACGTAATCGTCAACGCCACGGCCCTCGGCCTGCGCGACACGGACCCCACGCCAGTACCCGTGCAACAGCTAAGCGCAGGCACGCTGGTGTGCGAGGCGGTGGTGCGCGATGGCGATACGCCCCTGCTCAAAGCCGCGCGCGAACTAGGTTGCACGGTGCACCACGGGCAGTGGATGCTGTACGGCCAGATCGTGGAAATCTCACGCTTCCTCGGCGTACCGCTGGCACCGGAGTTTGTCGAACGGATCCTGGGGCCGGCGGACTGAGGGCTGCAACCTTCGAAATACCCAGATAGAACGCGCATGGAGGCGTAGCGAACGCCCGCCCTCTCCCCCGGCTGTTCTCCTGGTTTGATGTTTTTTGCTTCGGCTTCGGCTTGGGCTGCTTAGATTCAAAAGCAACTTCAAAAGCTTAAAGTCA
>NZ_JFJV02000252.1:0-10036 GCF_000611145.1 Cupriavidus sp. SK-3
ACCGTCACCGCAGCCGGCGCGGCACGGCGGGATTGACTGTCCTTCTCTCGACGACGATTCATGGTTGCGGTCCGCAATAGGCTGGCCACGCCCCAGCCTGGGGCGTGCTTTTCGCATGCCAGAGCAAGCCGGGGGGGAGAGATGAATGTTTTTGGCATCGATGTTAGGGAATTGTCGCGGGAGCCAACGTGGCGGTCTGGCCGCAGCACAGCAGATTCGTCTTCATCGCTGCATTTCCCTGAGAATTTCCGCTTGCTGCCAGCCGAATGACTCGACTGGCGCATCGATCACTCAGGGCGATGCTGACATAGGCTGCCCGTGTGCGATATACAGAACTTTTCCCATGTGATCTGAAAGTTTTCGCGTGGCATCCACGCCGCAGGGCGATGGCTTAAGGTGGCGGGACATAACGGAGCCCGCCGTGGAGCCGGCCGTCGCCCCCAACGCTTTTCATGCAGAATCCGAACCGCTCTCCTTGCACACAAGCTTTGCTTGCATGTGGAGTGCTCGCGCTCGCGGCAGCAACCGCGCACGCCCAACCCGTGCAGCAGAACAACCAGAACCAAACGAAAGACCCGAAAGCGCTGAGCTTCCCCGACCCCGAAGACGGCAAGCTCGACGCAAGCGACTTCCTGCTCAACCACAAGGGCGCGCTGCCGGTGCCGGCCCTCATCACCGAGCCGGCCATCGGCGGGGGCTTTCGCTACCTGATCGCGCGCAGGCTGGGGGTGTCGACCGGCATCGACGTGGCCCATAGCAGAGACCAGAACGCCTTTTATGTCCAGGTGGGCAGCGCCTGGCATTAAGCCGCCGCTGTGCCATCCCGCCACCTTTCCACAGCACTGGAGCCGTCTTATGCAAAAGCCGATACCAACGCCCACGCGGACATCGGGGCCCGGCTGCCATCTCGCCGCGCCACTGGGCCTGTTGCTGATTGCCGGATGCCTGGCGCCGGGCTTGCCCCAGGCACAGGCCGCCAGCCCGCCGAAGGCCGCGGCGCCGCTGACCTGGCCGCGAGATTTCGATGCCGCTTCCCAGCATATCGAGATCTACCAGCCGCAGGTGGAGCAATGGGATGGCGATCGCCTGTCCGGCCGCGCCGCCGTTGCGGTGGGCGCAAAGGACGGCGCGCCCACCTATGGCGTGGCGCATTTTGCGGCGCGCGCCGATATCGACAAGGCCTCCGGCCTGGTGCAGATGCGCGACATCCGGATTACCAGCGTCGAGGTGCCGACCAATCCCGACGGCGCCGACCAGGTGCGCGCGGCGCTGGTGGGGCGCCTGCCCAAGGCCGGCATGACCGTGCCGCTCGACGAACTGCAGGCCAGCTACGCCGTCTCGCAGCAACAGGCCAAGGCGCCCGGCGTGGCGGTGAAGAACGATGCGCCGCGCATCGTGTTCGCATCGGTCCCGACCTTGCTGGTGCCGGTGGACGGCGAACCGGCCTGGCGCGAGGTGAGCGGCACGCGCTACCAGCACGCGCTCAACGGCCGCGCCCTGCTGCTGCGCGATAGCGGCGGAAAGCTCTACCTGCAGGCCGCGGGCTATTGGTACACCGCTGACGGGCTGAACGGCCCGTGGGCGGTGTTGGCCAGCCCGCCGCAAGCCCTGGTGACCGCTGGCAGCCGCGCACAGGCCGGCGTCAAGGCCGACCCGATGCTGCCCGCCGACGGCAAGCGCCCCGCCAGCGCACCGGCGGTACTGGTGTCCACCTCGCCCACAGAACTGATCGTCATCGACGGCACGCCAAAGCTGTCGCCGGTGGCCGGCGTCGGCCTGCTGACGGTAACCAATACCGATCGCGCGGTATTCGTCGACCCCAGCTCCAACCGGTATTACGTGCTGATCTCCGGCCGCTGGTTCCGTGCGCCGGGATTCGATGGCCCGTGGCAATTCGTGCCCGGCAGCGAACTGCCGGCGGACTTCGCGAAGATTCCGCCGCAGGATCCCAAGGCCAACGTGCTGGTGTCGGTGCCGGGCACGCCGCAGGCCCGCGAGGCGCAGATCGCCGCAACCATTCCGCAGACCGCATCGGTGTCGCGCGCGAAGGCCACGCTCACGGTCGCCTTCGACGGCTCGCCGCGTTTCATGCCCATTGCCGGCACCTCGCTGAGCTACGCGGTGAACGCCGCCACGCCGGTACTCCAGGTTGACGGCGAGCACTACTACGCGGTGTCCAACGGCGTGTGGTTCACCGCCGCCGCACCCACCGGCCCCTGGCGCGTCGCCACCGAGGTGCCGGGCACGATCTACACCATCCCGGCCAGTTCGCCGCTGCACTACGTCACCTATGTGCGCATCTACTCCGTCACCCCGGACATGGTGGTAGTCGGCTATACGCCTGGCTATATGGGCGTGGTGGTGAACCCGGACGGCACCGTGGTCTACGGCACGGGCTATGTCTACCCGGCCTACGTCGGCTCGGTTTACTATGGCTATCCCCCCACCTATGGCTATGGCGCGGGCTTTGCGCTTGGCACCGCTGAGGGCTTCGCCTTCGGTTTCGCCGTGGGCGCGGTATGGGGCGCCGCCGCGCCCTACTGGGGCCCCTACTGGGGCGGCGGCTACTGGAACTACGTCAACGTCAACACGGCGAATTTCTACGGACGCTGGGGACAAGGCACGGTGACGCATGTCTCCGGCTACAACGCCTGGACCGGCACGCAATGGCGCGGCGCCGCCGGCGCGGGCTACAACCCGGCAACCGGCGCGCGCTACCAGGGCAGCGCCGGCGCCGCCTTCAACCCTTACAGCGGCAACGCCGTGGCCGGACGGCAAGGCGCCTTCTCCAATCCGTCGACCGGGCGCAGCGGCGCCGGGCGTGGCGGCGTCGCCGGCAATGAGTACACCGGCAACTACGCCGCCGGGCGCCAGGTAGCGGGCTATAACGCGCAGACCGGGCGTGCAGGCGCGGCCGAGTTCGGCGTGGCGGGCAACACGCAGACCGGCCAGCATGAAGCGGCCAGCAAAGGCGTGATGGTCAACCGGGACAAAGGCAATGCGGTGGCCTGGAACAACGGCGATGTGTACGCCGGGCACGACGGCAACGTCTACCAGCACACCCAGGATGGCGGCTGGCAGAAGCACACGTCCGGCGGCTGGCAGCCGGTGCAGCCCAACCCGGATGTTGCCGGCCAGTTGGACCAGCAGCGGCAGGCGCGCAATGTGGGACAGCAGCGCTTCGGGCAGACAGCGCACCAGTGGGGCGGCGGCGGGGGTGGCAACTTCGGCGGCAACTTCGGCGGCGGCGGCCGGCGCATGGGCGGTTTCCACGGATTTCACCGCTAGCGCGTAAACGCAAGCATCCCGCGGCCATACAGCGCCGCGGGATGCTTCGCAATCCTGCCAGGGTCAGGACTTGGCCGAACTGGTGACCACGATCGCGACCACCTCGCGATAGACGATCTTGGCAAGCCGGCCCGCCTTGATCTTGCTGAGGTCGATATTCGGGTCCCGCACCTTGACCGTGCGCAGCGTCTCGCGCGGGGTGCGGAAGGTCACGGTGCGGTTCTTGGTATCGACCTTGGTAATCTGCGCCGTGACCGTGGTCGTGATCTCACGCGCGAAGCCGGGCTTGGCGCCGTCCCCCGTACGCGCGGTGCGCTCCACCGATTCCGTGATTGGCGTGTCCTTGGTGTCGACCGGATCCAGCGTGGTGACCACGGCGGCGTCCCGGGTCAGCGTCACTATGTCGCCCTTGTTGATCTGCTTGAAGTTCTTCACTTCATCGCCACCAATCAGTTCGACGACGTTGCCGCGCGGGCCCTGCACCAGCACCGCCTTCGAATCCGGATCGATGGCGACGATGCGGCCGGAAACCACCAGTTCCTCGGCAATGCCGGCGACGGGGGTGGACGCAGCCTGGCTCAGCGGGGTGAAGAGCACGGCTGCGGCAAGGCCGACTGCGTGCAGGGAATGGGAGAGCAAATGACGATTCGGCATGGGAATCCTGGCAAGTAGTCAGCGAAAGAGAAAAACAGGAACACTTAGCGCGAGGACGGGGCAAACGCCCCGACTATGCAGCGCGGCAAGCATGCTGCGAGGTCCGGCTTGAACATAGCGCGCCCCGGCCCGGCGCGGAGTACCGGTTGAAAGATTTCATATCGGCCCCTGGGAAAATTGTGCAATGAACGGCTGCACCGCGGTGCAGTTTGCTACACAATTCAGATCGCCGCACAAAAACTTTCACTTCATCTGGCCGTGTGTCTCCCATATGGTCGGAACCTCGCCTCCCCACCGACCCGCTGGTGACCGCCGAGACGGTCAGGGCGGCCCTGGACCTGCACGACAAGCACCGCCCGGCCTGCTCGATACGTTCTGCGGCATGTTCAATATTGTCACGCCCTGAGTCCGCGCGGCCGTGCAGCGAAGCGGCAATGCATTTGCCTTAACTCGCGGCACAAACGGACTGTATTGCCTTTTGCTGCCAGAGTGGACTAAGTTTGCGGCAGGGATACTGGCTGGCGCCCGCTTCGACAGGCGCCGAGATGCGCTACTTTCGGTACATCGAACGGCGGGACTGAGCCCCCGCCTCCGTGCCGGTTCCCCCAGCCGTTTCCCATGTCCACCAAGGACCTTTGCCATGACACCGCGCCTGCTGCTCCGTACCACGCTACTCAGCGCTGCCCTGCTCGCCCCGGCCGCGCCAGCGTTCGCCTACCTCGACACCTTTATCCACGGCACGGTCATCGGCACCATGAGCCAGAAGGAATCGACCGCGTTCGCCCACAACGTGCGCGACGTGCTGAACAACGGCGCCGACGGGACGATGGTCTCCTGGACCGCCCCCCCGGAAGGCAAGCGCAAGCCGATCGAAGGCCAGCTGACGCCGCTGCGCAGCAAGACCGACAAGGGCCAGCCCTGCCGGCAACTGAAGGCACAACTCAAGCGCGGGGATCAGGAAGACAACTGGACCGGCTGGTTCTGCAAGCAAGGCGACGGCCGCTGGCGCTCGCGCACGGTCGCGAACGACTGAAGGGAGAATTGAGAATTGCAATGGCCAGGTTGCCGCCATTGACGCCCGCCATCGACTGACAGCGTGCGGCGCTGCTTCCCTGGTTTACATCCCCGGCATCCTCAGGAACGACTATGTGGCACGCGAGGTGGGGGCCTCAGAACCGCCGGAGGGAAATTGGAAGTCGCCAGCAGTTGAGAGGGTGAAGCAAGGAACGGGGGAAGCCGTTACTTCAATCCCCTCGCATCCACGGCCTGCTCGCCCAGCCGCCGCTCCAGCATGTCCCGCGCGCCAGCCAGGATTTCCCGCGCCACATCCTGGCTGGCCACCGTGCGTGCCAGCATCAATGCGCCCACGCACTGCGACATCACGCCCCAGGCCGCCTCGCCGCTCCCGAGCCGCCCGGCGATATCCCGCTGCATGGCAACCAGGCCGTCCTCGCAGGCAGTGCGTGTCTCCACATCGGCCCGTGCAATTTCCGCCGCAAGGCTCGGCAACGGACACCCTGTCTCCGGATGCCGTACGTGCCCCATGGTGAGATAGCGGTCCAGCATCCCCGCCAGCCACGCGCCATCGCCCCCTTCCCCGTCGAGCAGCAGCAGCTCGCGGCTGCGCTGCAGCTCCCGCGCGATCACCTCGCGCAGCAGCGCCTGCTTGGAATCGAAATGGCTGTAGAAGGCGCCGCCGGTCAGGCCGGCGGCACCCATCAGCTGGTCAACGCCGGTGGCGGCAAACCCCTCGCGCTTGACCAGCGCACCGCTGGCCTCCAGGACCCGCTGTCGAGTGGCGGCTTTATGACTTGCGGAATAACGCATTGCTTTTCCTGGGCTCGGAACACGGATAAAAACAGGAATACGGATAAGGACAGGACTTGACGGCACCTGCATTCATACCATAACGTTCGTTTACTAAACGAACGTTTAGCTTACGCCGGATCCGCGTCCATTGTCCATAGGAAGCGGGTGGCGTCGGCCAGAGCGCAAACAGCCCGTCCGCGTCCCTGCCCGGGCTGACAATCCAAGACCGGAGACAAACATGTCCGACAAGAAAGCCATCCTCGTGGTGGGTGCTGGCGACGCCACCGGCGGCGCCATTGCGCGCCGGTTTGCGCGCGAAGGCTATATCGCGTGCGTGACGCGCCGCAGCGCCGACAAGCTCGCCCCATTGGTGGAGCAGATCCGCGCCGAGGGTGGCAAGGCTTATGGTTTTGCCTGCGACGCCCGCAAGGAAGACGAGACCGTGGCGCTGATCGAGCGCATCGAGCGCGAGATCGCGCCGCTGGAGGTCGCGATATTCAACATCGGCGCCAACGTGCGGTTCTCCGTGCTGGAAACCACGTCGCGCGTCTACTTCAAGGTCTGGGAAATGGCCTGCTTCGGCGGCTTCCTGATGGGGCGCGAGGCGGCCCGCGTGATGCTGCCGCGCGGGCGCGGTTCGATCTTCTTCACCGGCGCCACCGCCAGCCTGCGCGGGCGCGATGGCATGAGCGCCTTCGCGGGCGCCAAGCACGCGCTGCGCGCGCTGGCCCAGAGCATGGCGCGCGAGCTGGGGCCGAAGAATATCCATGTGGCGCACCTGGTCGTGGATGCCGCCATCGATACCGACTTCATCCGCTCGAACTTCCCCGACCGCTACGCCACCAAGCAGGACGACGGCATCGTCAATCCCGAGCACATCGCGGACACCTACTGGATGCTGCACCAGCAACCGCGCGACGCGTGGACGCATGAACTCGACATCCGGCCGTGGATCGAGCCGTGGTAAGGCGCGGCCAGCGCGGCAGTGAAGCGATCAACGACAAGACACGACAACAAGCGGAGACGAAGGCATGAGCAGGCAAGTAGCGTTTTATTTCGACTTCGGCAGTCCCTACTCCTATCTGGCTTACAAGGAACTGCCTCGCGTGGCGCAGCGCACCGGCGCCGAAATCGTATGGCGGCCGATCCTGCTGGGCGGCGTCTTCAAGGCCACCGGCAACCATAGCCCCGCGGAGATTCCGGCCAAGGGCCTCTGGTCGAAGACCGACACGCAGCGCTGGTCGCGGCGTTACGGCGCAAACCTCAGGCAGAATCCGCACTTCCCGGTCAACACGCTGGCGCTGATGCGCGCCGCGACAGGCTTCCAGATGCGGGACGAGGCGGCGTTCCACCGCTATGTAGCGGCGATCTTCACCGCCATGTGGGAAGAGCAGCGCAACCTGAACGATCCGGCCGAGATTGGCGCCGTGCTCACGGCGGCCGGGTTCGATGCGCGCGAGGTGCTGGCCATGATCGACGACCCCGCGGTCAAGGATGCCCTGAAGCAGGCCACCGAAGCGGCCGTGGCACGCGGGTTGTTCGGCGTGCCCAGTTTCATCGTCGGCGACGAACTGTTCTGGGGCAACGATCGCTTGCTGTTCGTCGAGGAAGCGCTGGCCGCGTAGCCATATCGCCGGGGCACAGGCTGGCCACTGTGAACAAGGGGCGACCGGCACGTGTGACGCCGGCTCGCTTGCAGCGATGTCAGCGCCCTGTCCCCAGGGCATGGACTGAGGGTGTTCGGCTATCGGTATGCGCCGCTTGCGCATGTGGGACGCACGGGTAGAATCGCGCACCCAGGGATGCTGCCGCGATGCCGGCACGCCCGCTTTCCAGCCAGCCATGACACAAACCCCGGCCACGCCCGCCTACGAGATCCTCTTTGCTTTCACCGGGCACGCCGGCACGGTGCTGGAGATCAAGCGCCTTGGCCTGCCCGCCGATGCCCCGCGCTCGCGCAAGTACCAGTGGCTGTGGGTGGACGGCGGCAACAACCCGGCGCAAGTGGTGCCGCTGCGGTTTGTCTCGATGAACCAGGGGATGCGCCAGGAACGCGTGTTTGCCGAAGGCACGCTGCGCTTCGACGAGCGCGAGGCGGAACTGGCCTGGCATACGGCAGGCACACTGCACTTGCAGGCGTGCCTGCCGTATGCCGCACCGGCCGCCGTTGCGAAACTGGTGGCGCGTTTCGTCGCAGGGCAGTGAGCATCAACGGGCTGTCCCCGCAACGGCCCTCACTCGCCCAGGAACTCCGCCAGCACTTCCAGCCCCTCCACATGATCCGCCACAACCTTGGCGATCACGGCGATGGGAATGGCCAGCAGCAGACCCCAGGTGCCCCATAGCCAGGTGAACAGCAGCAGCACGATAAACACCGCGACGGCGTTCATCTTGGCCATGCGTCCGGTCATCCAGGTGGTGACCAGCGCGCCGATCAGGGTGGCGACCAGCAGCGAGCCGCCCGCCGCCATCGCCGCCGTGCCAAAGTCGCCGGACTGCATGAAGGCGGCAAGCCCGATGCACACCGCGATCAGGACCGCGCCGAAATAGGGCACCAGATGCAAGGCGGCGGCGGCCAGCGCCCAGGTGCCGGCGTTGTCCACGTGCAGCCATTTCAGCAGGAACCAGGTCAGCGCGCCAACCATGGCATTGGTCACCACCAGCATCACCATGTAGCGCTGGATCTGCCGGTTGATCTCGTCGAGCATGTGCACGCTGATCTTCTTTTGCGACAGCGTGGTCCCGGCCATCTTGACGAACTTGCGCTTGAACATGTCCCCGGACACCAGCATGAAAAAACTCAGGAACAACACCACCGATGCCTGGCCGACGAGCGCGAAGACGCCAACCGAGCCAGCCAGCAGGATATTGTTGAGCGAGTCCCCTGCGCGTTCCACGATGACCCGCGAGCCACGCACGGGCGGCCCTTGCCCGGTGCCGCCCAGCACCGTGGCCGCCCGCCGGATCTTCTGCAGCATCGAGTCGTCGCCGCTGAGCAAGGCGCCCACCGAGCGGGACAGCTTGGTAGCCACTTCCGGCAAGCGGTCCACCAGCCCCGATACCTGGTCCTGCAGCAAGTAGGCGCAACAGACCACGCCGGCCAGCAGCGCGAGCAGAACTAGCGAGGCACCAAGCACGCGCGGTATGCGACGGCCGCACAGCACGGTCACGAGCGGATCCAGCATGTAGGCAATGACCACCGCCAGCACCACGGGAATCACGAACTCGCGGGCCAGGTGCAGCGTATAGAGCGAGGCCAGCACCGCGAGGACGGTCAGCGCCCGTGTGTCGCGCCCCGCAGGTACAAAGCCGGGGGCGGCCTCCGGCGCCACGCTTGCCTGGGAGGCCGCCGCCTGCCCGGTTGCGGATTCAGGCCCGGGTGCGTGGCTGTCCGTACGGGCTCCGCTGCCAGGGCCGGCAGCCAGATCAGGAGGAACAGGCGATTGGCTCACCGAGGCGGGCCCGGCATTCAGATCGGCCATGGGTTGCAGATTACTCGCGTGAAAGACGGCATGAGAGGTGGCTTGGGGGGCGCAATACCAGCGCGAGTGAAGGTAGCAGTGGACTTTTCCCGGTCACATGCCGGGGTACGGGGCACGGGGCACGGGGGACGAATGCAATGCGCAAGGCACACGGCGGCAAACGCGCCCGCCTCGCATCACTCAAGCATAGCCTTGTCGGGCCGGGATTCTGTCGGCGAAAGCCGCTAGCCGGTGTAGGACAAGCACGCCTTGCCGCGCCGCGCGCGATGCGCCACATTGAGAGGAGCGACGCAAGCGGCGCGAAAACGGCCGGGCAACCGCCAGGCTCGGTCGCCAGCGCTTCGTACCGCCACCCTGCCGATGACGGACCTCATGCCATGCCGATACTCGACGCACGCGCCCGCCTGGTGCTGAAGCATCCCGGCCGCTTCGTGCTGCGCACGCTCCGGCATTTCCGCGCCAACCAGGGGCTGCTGCTGGCCGGGGCCGTGGCGTACTACGCGCTGCTGTCGATCGTGCCGATGCTGATACTGATGGTGATCGCGCTGTCGCATGTGATCGAGCCGGAGTCGCTGCTTGCGACGTTGTCCCGCTATCTGGAATGGCTGCTGCCAGGACAATCGCGCGCGCTGGTCGCCGAACTGGCCAATTTCCTGGCGAACCGCGGGGTAATCGGCTGGGTGCTGCTGGCGAGCATGATCTTTTTCAGCTCGCTGGCGTTCACGGTGCTGGAGAACGCCATGTCGGTGATCTTCGTGCACCGGGTGGCGATCCGCCGCCGCCACTTCCTGGTGTCGGCGGGG
>NZ_JFJV02000252.1:10048-23114 GCF_000611145.1 Cupriavidus sp. SK-3
GGCGGTGCTGCCGTATTGCTACATCGTCGTGCTGAGCGCGGGCTTGCTGCTGGTGACCGTGGTGTCGGGCAGCCTGCAGGCCATCGGCGAGCGCCATGTGGAATTGCTGGGCCACGACTGGTCGCTGGACCGGCTCTCTCGCGCCCTGCTCTACCTGTTCGGGCTGGCGGGCGAAATCCTGTTGCTGATGTCCATCTACCTGGTGATGCCGGTGGGGCGCCTGTCGCTGCGGCATGCCCTGATCGGCGCGGTCACCGCCGCGCTGTTATGGGAAGTCTCGCGTCGCGTGCTGGTGTGGTACTTCGCCACGCTGTCGCAGGTCAGCGTGGTGTACGGCTCGCTGACCACCGCCATCGTGGTCCTGCTCAGCCTGGAGATTGCCGCCACCCTGCTGCTGCTCGGGGCACAGGTGATCGCGGAGTTCGAGCGCAGCGGCGCCGAGGCGACGCCGCAAGCCGAAGTTGAGAGCTTTCATACCTGAACCGCGGCGCGCCCTGGCGCAAAGCCGCGCCAGGGCATTGAGGGCATTAGTGCAACGGCTGCAGCAACGCCGGCAGCGAAGCGGCCAGCAAGGCCACCCCGGAGGCCGTCAGCAGGCTCAGCACGATCCTGCGGAAAGCGATTTCACTGATACCGATGTACAGGCGCGCGCCCAGGATGCTGGGCACCAGCATGGCCGGCCCCACCACCAGGAACATGGGCAGCATGTCGCGCGTGACGATGCCGGTGCCGACATAGGTGGCCATGGTCACGGCCAGCGTGGCCAGGTTGAAGTTCTGGATGATCGCGCGCTGCTCGTCCTTGGCAAGTCCGCGCAAGGTGCACCACAGGGTCGGGATGACGCCGGTGAATCCGCCGATGCCACCCATGATGCCGCCGGCCGCGCCGATCACGCCGTCGGCCACGCGTCCGCCGAAGCGGATTCTCGGCAGTTGCCCGGACATCAGCATCAGCGGGCACCAGATCGCCAGCAAGCCGCCCAGGCAGGTCTTGAATACAGCCGGATTGAGCGCCGGCAGGATGGCCACGCCGATGGGAATACCCAGGACGCCGCCGGCCACGAAGGGCAGCAGTTGCCGCGGCGAGAAGCTGCGCCGCACGGTCACGGCCGCCACCACCTGCCCGGTCAGGGAGCCGAACACGGCCATGGCCGCCGCCAGGCGCGGCTCCACCGTCCAGACCCAGAAGGACATCGCCACCATGCCGAAGGCAAAGCCGGACAAGCCCTGCACGAAGCCGGCCACAATGGCGCCCAGCGCCAGGATCAGGACAGGAAAATCCATCGGGTACTCGAATGCCCGCAACGAATGCCCGCAAGCCGCGCGAAGGCTGCGGGAAAGCTGGAAGCGAAAGCCGGAAACTATGCCGTGGAATGGCTGGTTTGTCATCTCCCGGTGGCTTTCACGCCGCGTGCACGTATATCGAGCACCTTGGCGCGGGCGGCATCGAAACGCGCGCCCTCGGCCGCCAGCCAGTCCTCCACCATGGCGATATGCGGCGTCTGCCCATGCGCCGACACAAAAAAATAGGACGCCTGCGAGCGCGCATGGATGCCGAACAGGTCGACCAGGCGGCCAGCCTCGATATCTTCGAGCACCAGCGCCGAACGGCCCATCGCGACGCCCTGGCCGGCCAGCGCCGCGCCCACGGCGAGCTGGGACAGGTTGAAGCGCTGGCCGGCCTCCAGCCCGGCCGCCTCCAGTTCCACCCCCGCCACCCGCAGCCAGTGGCGCCATTCCTCGAAGGCTTGCGCGCCATCCCAGGGACTCGCGTCGTGCAGCAGCCAGGCGCCCTTCAGGTCCTGCGGACCGCGCAGGTCCGGATGCGCCGCCAGGAAGCCGGGGCTGGCTACCGGCAGCAGCCATTCGTCCAGGAACAGCCGGGCCTTGAGGTCGTCATAGCCGCCCAGGTCGAAGCGCACCGCGGCGTCGATCCCTTCGCGCACCATCCGGGTGCGGTCGAGCGCGTGGAACTCGCCGTAGACACGCAAGCCCACCTCGGGATGATCGCGAAAGAAATCGCCCAGGCGGGGGGTCAGCCAGCGCATGGCGAACGACGGCGCGCAACTCAACGCGATCGGGCCGGCCTCGCGCGGCTTGCGCAACTGGGTGAGCGTGCCTTCGATGGCCTGGAAGGATTCCCGCAGCACAAAACGCAGCCGCTCGCCCTCCGGTGTCAGCACCAGCGCCCGCGGTGTGCGCAGGAACAGGGGCCGGTCCAGCCATTGCTCAAGCTGCTTGACCTGCTGGCTGACCGCGCCCTGCGTGACGCACAGCTCCGTGGCCGCGTGGGTGAAGTTGCAGTGCCGCGCCGACGCCTCGAAACAGCGCAGCCAGCTCAGCAGCGAAGACGATAGCAAGGTGCTCATAAGCGACCTGCGTTGCGCATTTCTGTCTGTGAATAGTCATTAGTCAAACTAATGTCTCGCTAAATATAAATGGATTGCGGCACAGCCCGGCCGGGCCAACAATGAAGTCATCCCGAACGCGTAGCAACGAATCCCTACCGATGAACCAGCCTCTTGCCACAAACCCGACACCTGCGCTTCACGCCAGCCTGAGCGCGGGCGTGCCCTTGCTGTGGTGCAATCCGGCGCGCGCCGATGCGCCGCCGGCGGCCCAGGCCGCTGGCGAGCGAAGCATTAGTCTAGCTGATGTCGAGGCGGCACAGGCGCGCTTTGCGCGCTTCGCACCGCTGCTGCCGGCGCTGTTTCCGGAACTGGCGGAGACGGCCGGCGCCATCGAATCGCCCCTGCTGGCCGTGCCGGCGATGCAGGAAAGCCTGGGGCTGCCGCCGGGCCACGGGCGCCTTTGGGTGAAAGCCGATCACAGCTTGCCGGTGGCAGGCTCCATCAAGGCCCGTGGCGGCATTCACGAAGTCCTGGAGTTTGCCGAAAACCTGGCCCTGCGGCACGGCCTGATCGGCCCCGGCCGCTGCGCGCCGGAGGACTACCTGGCGCTCGCGGGGCCCGACGCGCGGGCCTTGTTCGCGCGTTACCAGGTGGCGGTCGGCTCCACCGGCAACCTCGGCCTGAGCATTGGCGTGATGGCCTCGGCCCTGGGGTTTCGCGCGGCCGTGCATATGTCGTCGGACGCCAAGGCGTGGAAGAAGGCGCGGCTGCGCAACCGTGGCGTGGAAGTGGTGGAGCACGCCGGCGACTATGAGGAAGCCGTCGCCGCCGGGCGCCGCCAGGCGCAGCAGGATCCGTTCACCTACTTTGTGGACGACGAGCGCTCGTTGTCGCTGCTGCTCGGCTATAGCGCGGCTGCGCTGCACCTGCGCGGACAACTGGAAGCGCACGGGATCCGCGCCGATGCCGACCATCCGCTGTTCGTCTATCTGCCCTGTGGCGTAGGCGGGGCGCCGGCCGGCATCACCTTCGGCATGCGGCAACTGCTTGGCCCGCATGTGCACTGCTTCTTTGCCGAGCCCACGCAGTCGCCCTGCTTCCTGGTGCAGATGATGGCGGACGGCGGCAATCCATCCGTCTATGACTTCGGCCTGAGCAACCGCACCGAGGCCGATGGCCTGGCCGTGCCGCGCGCCTCCGAGCTGGCGGCGGCGGTGATGCGCCCGCTGCTGTCAGGCGTCTTCACCGTGGCGGACGACACCTTGTTCGCGCACCTTGAGCTTGCCTGGCGCACGCAAGGGCTGCGCATCGAACCCTCGGCCGCGGCCGGCTTCAGCGGCCCGCGCATGCTGTGCGAAAGCGCCGCCGGGCGCGCCTACCTGGCCCGGCACCAGCTGGAGACCGCGATGCCGCAAGCCACGCACCTGGTGTGGACCACGGGCGGCCTGTTCGTACCCCCGGCGGAATACCAGGGGTTCCTGGACAAGGCGGCCGCGCTCGCAGCCTGATCCATGATCGTCGATCAACGATTAACCATTGCACGCCAGCCGCCCCCGAGCCGCCGGCCTCTGCCACGCAGGAGAGTCAGAATGAAAACCGTTCAAACCTTCAAGCTTGCGGGCCTGGCCGCCTGTTGCCTGGCGGTGCCTGCCGGCGGCGCGCTAGCCCAGGCCTATCCCACGCACCCGATCCAGATGGTGATCCCCTTCCCGCCTGGCGGCGCCACAGACGTGATCGGCCGCCTGCTGGCCAAGAAGCTCGGCGACCGCCTGGGCCAGACGGTGGTAATCGACAACCGGCCCGGCGCGGGCACCATCGTCGGCGCCGGCCTGGTGGCCAAGGCCGCGCCGGATGGCTACACGCTGCTGGTCAGTTCGGGCACCACCTTCACGGTCAATCCGGCCATCCATCCCAAGCTGCCTTACGATCCGCTCAAAAGCTTCGAACCGATCGGGCTGACCGGGCGCACCGGCCTGATCCTGCTGGCCAACCGCGATGTGCCGGTCAACAACCTCAAGCAGCTCGCGGCAGCGGTCAAGGCGGCGCCCGGCAAATACTCCTACGGCTCCTTCGGCACCGGCACCACCGCGCAGTTCGCCGGCGAAATGCTGCTCAACGATCTCGGCATCAAGATGCTGCATGTGCCATACCGCGGCAGCTCGCCCGCCATGACCGACCTGATCGGCGGCCAGATCCCGTTCTCGGTGGACACGGTCTCGGCCGCCGTGCCGCAGATCCGCGCCGGCAAGGTCAAGGCCATCGCCGTGACCACCGCCAAGCGCTCGTCCTTGCTGCCCGACGTGCCCACGGTGGCGGAAAGCGGCTATCCGGCTACCGATATGGATACCTGGCTGGCCGTGGTCGCGCCGCGCGGCTTGCCGCCCGAGGTCAGGGCCAGGCTGGAAAAGGCGCTGGCCGAGACCATGGCCGATCCGGATACGCGCAAGAAGCTGCTCGACAATGGCTTCGAGCCGTCCTACGGCACCGCGGCCGACGTGACGGCGCTGATCACCAGGGAGCTGCCGCGCATGCGCGCCATCGCGCAGCGTGCCAACATCCAGGCTGACTGAACGCAGGCGCCGGGAAGCGGGCTCGGTTTGACAGTGCCCGCCCCTGCCCACATCATCGCAAGCACAGCCGCCCCGGAGGCGGCGTCACGCCATCCAGAACGACCCGAGACAAGCCAGCCAATGACGCTCCCCGATTCCGACGCAACGATCTTGCTCCTTGCACCGCCCGCCGCCGGGCAGCCCGCGGCCACCATCGACACGCCCGCCCTGGTGCTTGACCTCGACGCCTTCGAGCGCAACCTGGCGCAAATGCAGCAGGCCGCCGACAAGGCGGGCGTGCAACTGCGCCCGCATGCCAAGGCGCACAAATGCCCGGATATTGCGCTGGCGCAGATCGCGCGCGGCGCGGCCGGCATCTGCTGCCAGAAGGTCAGCGAGGCGCTGCCGTTCGTGCAGGCCGGCGTCAGGGACATCCACATCAGCAATGAGATCGCGGGGCAAGCCAAGGCCGCGCTGCTGGCGCGCATGGCGCTGGACGCCCGCATCAGCGTTTGTGTCGACGATGCACGGCAGGTCGCGACGCTGGCCACCGCCGCCGCGCAAGCCGGCAGCCACATCGGCGTGTTCGTGGAGATCGACGTGGGCCAGGGCCGCTGCGGCGTGGCCGACGCGCCGGCCGCGCTGCGCCTGGTCGAAGCGATCCGTGCGCACGCGCAGCTCGAATTCCGCGGCTTGCAGGCGTATCACGGCGGCATCCAGCATGTGCGCGATTACGCGGCGCGCCGGCAGGCGGCGGCAGATGCAGCGGCGCGTACCGCCGCCATCGTCGCCGCGCTGGCCGAGGCCGGCGTGGCTTGCGCGACCGTGACCGGCGGCGGCAGCGGAAGCGTGGAGTTCGACCTGGCCAGTGGCGTCTATACGGAGATCCAGCCCGGCTCTTATATCTTCATGGACGCCGATTATGGCCGCAACGATTACAGCGGCACGCTGCGCTTCGAGCACAGCCTGTTTATTGCCACAGCGGTGATGAGCGTGGCGGCGGCGACGCGCCCCGCGCCCCGCGTGGTGCTGGACGCCGGCCTTAAGTCAATGGCGGTGGACTCCGGCTTGCCTCTGGTGTGGGATGGCGATGGCCCCAGCCGGACCGTGGCTTATGTGGCGGCCAACGACGAGCACGGCATCCTCGAACCGCTTCCCGGTGGTAACGGCGCCGATCTGCCCGGCCTCGGCGCCCAGGTACTGCTGGTACCCGGGCACTGCGACCCCACCCTCAACCTGTACGACGAAATCGTCGGCGTGCGCAAAGGCCTCGTGTCACTTGTTTGGCCGGTGGCGGCGCGCGGCCTGAGCCGTTAGCGTGGCCAACGCATCGAAACGCCCTGCCTGCAACAACCCACGCAAGAGAAAGCCATCATGATCCAGAACGACAACCTGCTCGCCCAATCCGCCGTGGCGCTGCGCCGCATGATCGGCAGCAAGGAGATCTCACCGGTTGAGCTGCTGGAGGCGTGCATCGCCCGCATCGAGGCGGTCAATCCCTTCGTCAACGCCATCACCGCAACCTGCTATGAGCGCGCGCGCGCGGAAGCCCGGGCTGCCGAGCGCGCCGTGCTCGACGGCGCCCCGCTGGGCCTGCTGCACGGCCTGCCGCTGGGCGTGAAGGACCTGGAGGCCACCGCCGGCCTGCTCACCACCTATGGCTCGCCGCTGTACCGCGACAACGTGCCCGGCGCCGACAACGTGCTGGTGGCACGCCTGCGCGCGGCCGGCGCCATCGTCACCGGCAAGACCAATATTCCTGAGATGGGCGCGGGCGCCAACTCGCGCAACGCCGTTTGGGGCGCCACCGGCAACCCGTTCAACCCCAACCTCAACGCGGGCGGCTCCTCGGGCGGCTCGGCCGCGGCGCTGGCATGCGACATGCTGCCGGTCTGCACGGGCTCGGATCCCGGCGGTTCGCTGCGCATTCCCGCCGCAAAATGCGGCGTGGTGGGCTTCCGCCCGTCGCCAGGCGTGGTGCCCAGCTCGCGCAAGCTGCTGGGCTGGACGCCGATCTCCGTGGTGGGCCCGATGGGCCGCACCGTGGCCGATGCCTGCCTGCAACTGGCGGCCTCCGCCGGCGTCTCGGCCAGCGACCCGCTCACCTACGCGCTCGACCCGATGTCCTTCCTGGTGCCGGCCAATATCGACCTGGGCTCGTTGCGGGTGGGCTGGACCGAGGACTTCGGCGTCTGCGCGGTGGATAACCAGATCCGCCAGGTGTTCCGCGACAAGATCGCAGCGATGCGGCACCTGTTCCGCAGCTGCGACGAAGTCCGTTTCGAGCTGGGCGAGGCGCACCGCTGCTTCGACGTGCTGCGCGCCGAAAGTTTCGTGGCCGGCATGCACGAGGCCTACCAGCGCGACCCGCAAAGCCTGGGCCCGAACACGCGCGCCAACTATGAAATGGGCGCAGCCATGTCGCTGGGCGACAGCGCCTGGGCGCAGGCGGAGCAGACCCGCATCCTGGGCCGCTTCCAGGCCGCGTTTGAAGACTACGACGTGATCCTGTCGCCGACCACGCCGGTCTCGCCGTTCCCGTGGACCAGCCTCTATGCCGAGACAATCAACGGTGAGAAGCAGGAGAACTATTACCGCTGGCTGGCGCCGACCTATGTGGTCACGCTGACCACCCACCCAGCCATCAGCCTGCCGTGCGGCGCCGACCATGCCGGCATGCCTTTCGGCCTGCAGGTGGTGGGACGCTTCCGTGCCGATCACCACACGCTGGGCGTGGCGCATGCGATGGAGCAGGCCTTTGCCGGCTCGGAAGCGCTGCGCCGTCCCCTGCCGCGGCTGGACCAGTTGCGCGAGGCGGTGCCTGGCCTGAAATCCATCGTGACCGCGCCGCCGGTGCTGGACGGCCCGGGCGGGCGGGCGTCTTCGGTGTCGGCCGTGTAGCACCCGGCGGCCGGTAGCTGTCGGACCCGGCCGTCGGGATTAATTCTCGTGCAGCAGGCCAAGGAGTTGAGCCCTGCGCACGATCTGCTTGCGCGTGCCCGCATCCAGCTTGGCGGAGAGGTTCTTCAAGTGCCATTTGACGGTCTCCTGGCCGATACCCATGGCAAGCGCGATTTCCTTGTTGGCGAGATGCCGGGCCAGCAGTTCCAGCACACTGCGCTCCTTCGGCGTCAGTACCATGCTGGGGGCCGCGCGTGGCCCGCCTCCGCCTGTCCCGGCGGGCGGGCGCGCCGTTGGCGCGGGGTCCAGGCGCCGCATGGCTGCGCTTTCGGAGCCCGCATCGCGCGCCCAGTCCGCCAGCGCGGGGTGGACGTCGCGCAGGCCGCGCTTGATCCCGTACGCCTGCAACAGGTTCATGGCTTCACGTAACAACGCAAGCCCCTTCTCGCCGCAGCGGTCCAGTGCCAGGGCACGCAGCGCCATCATTTCGATGCGCACGCCCCCTTGCTTCATCGCATCCGCTCCCGCCTCGGCCCGCGCCAGCCACTGCTGCGCCGCGCGCCAGTCCTGCTCCGCAAAGCTGGCGTAGGCATGCGCCATGTCCTGGAGCAACACCAGCCTGTGCTGCCTGAGCGGAAACTCAGGGGCGGCACTCTGCGCGGCGATCTCGTCGATACGGCGCAACAGGGCCTGGCATGTCTCGGAGCGAAAACGCCCGCAATGCAGCCGCAACTGCTCGGTCAGGCTCGCCACGCACAGCCGCGGCAGATTGCGGGCAGTACCGACGGCGTCCATGGTCTCCAGCAGGTCCAGGGCGCGGTGCTCCAGGCCCGTGGCGGCCGCGATGCGGGCCGCCGTACGGTAAGCGAGCAGCACGGTGTCGGGCGTGCCGCCGCGCTCGAGCACGTCGAGCCGGTTGGCCAGCAACGCCGCCGCTTCGTCCAGCTCGTCCTGCTCATAAGCGGCAGCGGCCAGCAGCACGGCGATCATGCAGGAAAACGGGTGGCGCCGGCCCAGTTCTTCATCGGCGCGGGCCAGCGCCGGCCGCAGCGTGCGATCCGCCAGCATCACCTGCCCCTCGGACAGATACCCTAGCCCGACGATGTAGTCGCGCCACCGGATCACATAGCGATAGGCCAGGCTGGCGTCGCCACGCGGCGCCTGCTGCTGGTAACGGCGGGCCTTGGCATATTCCCCCGCCATCAACGCGCGGGCAGCCAGGCGATTGGCGTGCGCCTGCACCAGCCACGCATCGCTCACGGGTGGCACCTCCCCCCAGCGATCGAACAGGGCGGCCATGCGATCTGGCTCGTCCGCGTAATAGGCGGCGGCGCTCAGGATCAGATCGATCTCGTAGCGCATGGCGTCGTCCGGTGTCGCGTGGTGGAGGATTTTGCGCACTTGTGCCTCGGCCTCCTGATGACGCTCGCTCAGCGCCAGCGCCCATGCCGCGGCAAGACGCAGGCGTGGATGCTTGTCCAGCTCGGACTCGGGCAGCCACTCGAGCCATTCGAGCACGGCTGACAAGTGGCCGCGGGTCGCCGCCTCGTGCAGGCAGCGTTGCGCCAGGCCATAGGCAGTCTCGCGCTGGCCGCTGGCAAAGGCGTGGCGCGCGGCAGCTTCCGTCATGCCATGATCGGCAAGCCAGTGCATGGCGCGATCGTGCAATCCGGCGAGCTCCTGCGCCGGCAGTTCCGTCAGCCGCGCGCGCAGCGCATCGCGTGCCATGGCGTGCATGCGGAACCACTCGCCCTTCTGGTCGGCGACGACGAACAGGGGCGTTTCCCGCATGAGGCGCTCCAGGCGATCCGGTGCGTCCTCCATCGCCGTCACCGCGCGGCAAAGGTCGGCATGCAGCAGATCCGCGATCGAGATGCGCATGAGAAAGCCGGTATCCGCGTCGGTAAGCCGGGCGAGCAACTCGGTCACGAAGTGCTCGCGCATGCCGCCGGTGCTGTTTGCCAGGGCATCGATGGCGGCAACGGGATCGGGGGCGAGGGACATTGCCGAAAGCGCGAGCTGCAAGCCGAGCGGCCAGCCCTCGGTCGCGTCATGCAGCCTCGCGCACGCGTCGGCTTCGACACTGGCGTCGAAGTGGCTGCCGATCAGTGCGATCGTCTCTTCCAGGCGGAAACGCAGCATCCCGGCATCGACCTTCACGCACTGGCCATAAGGGCCAAGGCGCTCGACAACCGTGTCGAACCCGCTGCGCGCCGCCACCACGATGCGCAGGTTGGGCGGCAGGTTGTTGAGCAGGTAGATCAATGCATCGCGGCTGGAGTCAGGCAATCGCTCGGCTTCATCAAGTATCAGGACGATATCGAGCGCAACGTGGGCAATCTCCGCCAGCCACGCGGTGAAGCCTTCCAGCGACCCGCGGGACGATCCTTCCCCTCCCGGCAGGCTCTTGCCGAACGCCGGCCGCCCGCAGCCTGCGCGAATCGCGCTCGTCAGCCCCAGCAACAGGCGCCCGGGATCGTCGTGCTCATCCAGCGACACCCAGGCAACCGCGCTGCCGCGCATGATGTACTCGCGGTGCCACTGGATCAGCAGGGACGTCTTGCCGAAGCCGGCAGGCGCTTGCACGATCGTCACAGGCCGGTCGCGAAAGCGCTCGCCGTCCGAGCCCAGCCGGGAGCGCGCAAGAAGGTGGCGCGGTGCGCGCGGTGGACTGGTCTTGAGCAGCAGTTCCGATGCGGTCGCGCCAGCGCCGCTGGTTGGATTTGTCATCGAGTGAAAGTAGACGCGGCAGTCTTCCCATGTTTGCATGCTGCGCGGCCGCGCGTGCCGTTGCATGTACATCCCGACGCACCGCGTGCCTGCGGCAGAACCGCATGTTTCCAGGCTGGCCGGATGGATTGAGGGGATCGGCAACCCAATGTCGCCGATTATAGACATGCCCGGTGCATTGCCAGCCCGTATCAGGGATTTCCCTGTGTCCCTCCCCCCCGCCACTGGGGGGAGCACCCCCAGGCCGCGCGCCTACTATTCCATCAACACAAGGACGCGCAAGCGGGGAAAGCAATGCCGGCAATCAAGCGTGAAGCCGCGATGGCGCGGACGCGCCCGGACGCAAGTCTCGCACGGCTCCCGGCCGGGCTGGCATGGACCAGCGAAGCGAAGTAAACCGAATCAACGCCAAAACGATCAGAGACAGGAATCAACATGCCACATGCCATTCGAATCCATGAAACCGGCGGCCCGGAAGTGCTGCGCTGGGAAGAGGTCGCCGTGGGCGAACCCGGTCCCGGGCAGGTCCGCTTGCGCCATGAAGCGGTGGGCCTGAATTTCGCCGACACGTACTTTCGCTCGGGCTTGTACCCGATGCCCCTGCCTGCCGGCATGGGCGTCGAGGCCGCCGGCGTGGTCGAGGCTGTCGGCCCCGGCGTGGCCCAGGTCGCGGTCGGCGATCGCGTCACCTATACCGGCTTTCTCAATACGCTGGGCGCGTACAGCACCGAGCGCCTGATCGCGGCAGCAGCACTTATCAAGCTGCCCGCCGGCATCGATTGCGCCACCGCCGCCGCCATGACCATGCGCGGCCTGACCTCCGCGTACCTGATGCGCCGCATCTACGCGTTCAAGCCCGCCGACACCATCCTGCTGCACGCTGCCGCCGGCGGGGTCGGACTGATCGTCTCCCAGTGGGCAAAGCTGCTCGGCCTCACCGTGATCGGCACCGTCTCGAACGAGGCCAAGGCGGCCGTCGCCCGCGCCCACGGCTGCGACCACATCATTGACTACAGCCGCGAGGACGTGGCCGGGCGCGTGCGTGAACTGACCGACGGCGTCGGCGTGAATGTGGTGTTCGACAGCGTCGGCAAGGACACTTTCGACGCTTCGCTGGATTCGCTCAAGCGCCGCGGCCTGATGGTCTGCGTGGGCACGGCTTCCGGCCCGATCCCGCCCTTCAACCCGCAACTGCTGGCGATGAAGGGCTCGCTTTACCTGACCCGCCCCGCCCTGGCCGACTATATCGCCGACCCCGCCGAAAAGAACGAACTGGCCGGCGAACTGTTCGGCCATGTCGCGGCCGGGCGCATCAAAATCGAAATCAACCAGCGCTACGCCCTGCAGGACGCGGCGCAAGCTCACCGGGACCTGGAGTCGCGCAAGACCACCGGCTCCTCGGTCTTCACGATCTAAGAGGGCACCATGCGTATCGAACCACTCACCTGTGCCATCGGCGCCGAACTGGTTGGCGTCAAGCTGGCCGACGCCATTCACGATGCCGGCCTGTTTGCGGAAATCCGTGCCGCGCTGCTCCGGCATCGCGTGCTGTTCCTGCGCGGCCAGGACATGACGCGCGCCGAACACGTTACCTTTGCCCGCCTTTTCGGCGAGCTGGAAGACCACCCGGTAGCCGGCAGCGATCCCGAACATCCGGGCCTGGTGCGGATCTACAAAAACCCGGACCAGCCGAACGACCGCTACGAAAACGCCTGGCACACCGACGCCACCTGGCGCGTGGCGCCGCCTTTCGGCTGCGTGCTGCGCTGCGTGGAGGGCCCGCAGGTCGGCGGCGACACCATGTGGGCAAACATGGTCCTGGCGTACGAGAACCTCCCCGAACACATCAAGAGCCAGATCGCGGACCTGCGTGCCCGCCACAGCATCGAGGCCAGCTTCGGCGCTGCCATGCCCCTCGAGAAGCGCCTGGCATTGAAGGCACAGTATCCCGATGCCGAGCATCCGGTGGTGCGCACGCATCCCGAGACCGGCGAGAAGGTGCTGTTTGTCAACGCCTTCACGACGCACTTCACCAACTACCACACGCCGCAGCGCGTGCGCTTCGGCCAGGACGCCAATCCGGGCGCCGGCCTGCTGCTCAACTACCTGGTCAGCCAGGCCAATATCCCCGAGTACCAGGTGCGCTGGCGCTGGCAGCCAAACAGCGTGGCGATCTGGGACAACCGCTCGACCCAGCACTACGCCGTCATGGACTACCCCCCCTGCCATCGCAAGATGGAGCGCGCCGGGATCATTGGCGACATACCGTTTTAAGCGGCAAGAACAGACAGACCTGACGCAATTGACTCTGTTGACCCTGCCCCAACCCGACAAGGACTAAACATGCAATTCCTCGACGATTCCCTGCACCCCGAAAACCAGGACAAAGTGGTCATCACCGTGGCGCCTTACGGCCCCGAGTGGATGCCGGCGGATTTCCCCGAAGACATTCCGGTGACGATGGCGGAACAGGTGCAAAAGGCCGTTGACTGCTACAACGCCGGTGCCACGGTGCTGCACCTCCACGTGCGCGAAC
>NZ_JFJV02000253.1:0-1054 GCF_000611145.1 Cupriavidus sp. SK-3
GGGTACGCAACTCTCCCAATTGCCGCTCCAGCGCCTCGATCTGGCGCTGCCCCGCCTCCTGACGCGCGCGCGCGGCGGCGTGGGCCTGGCGCTCGGCGTCCAGTTCCCCCTGCAGCGCCGCGCGTGCCCTCTGCTCCGCGTCGAGCCCGGCCTGTGTGGCTGCGGTTTCCTGCTCGGCCACCACCACCGCGGCGCGCGCCAGGTCGCGCTGCGCTTCCGCCTCGCTCGCCTGTAGCCGCGCTTCGGCCCGCAAGGCGGCCAGTTCGCCGGTGGCGGCCTCGTTGGCGGCCTGCCAGATCGATTGCACGGCATTGCCGGCGATCGCCTTGAGCGCGTCCGGCAACTCGGGATGGTCGATGGTCACGCGCATCTTGCCGCGCAGGTCCGCCCAGAACTGCGTCAGCACCTCGGTTGGCGTGCCCATGCTGCCCTTGCGCACCAGGCCGTAGAGCTTGTTGGCGGTGGGAGTGATGCCATACCTGAAAAAGAGCAAGGCGCAGACCTCGCGGTATAGCGCGCGGGTTTCGGGGAACTGCGCACGCAGGGTGGCAACGTCGGCGGCGAGCGTGGCCTGCAGGGCGGCCTCGGAAGAGGTGGATTCAGGGCTGGCAGTCATGTTCGGATGGCGGACCATGTCAATTTTAATAAATATTACTACGTAATACGTTAATTTATTGATTAAATTTACAAAACTTTAGACATAAGTGGGCTTCTGTCTAGAATTAGATCTACACTCACGCCATGACGCCCGCCGCACCGATGGAACCCACCCCGCTCCCCCACCCTGCCTTCACTGCCCTGCCGGCCACCCCGATCGAGCGCTTGCGCCTGCCCGCCGCGCTGTCCGGCGCCGCCGGCAGCAACCGGGCCCGCAGCGGCACCCCACAGATCTCGGCTGCCGACGATCTGGCCGCCATCACCGCCTGGCTGGCTCGCTATACCGACACGCCGGCCACGCTGCAGACCTATCGGCGCGAAGTCGAGCGCTTGCTGCTGTGGGCCGTCCTGCAGCACGGCAAGCCGCTGTCGTCGCTCACCCATGAGGACCTGCTGC
>NZ_JFJV02000254.1:0-2620 GCF_000611145.1 Cupriavidus sp. SK-3
GTGGCTTGATCGTGCAGATGATCGGCTGGCTGACCGCCCACCATCTGGCTGTGACGCGGATTTCCGTCGAGCTGCAGCATGAACGCGGGCGGGAAGCGCTGCCGTCAACCGTCATTGAGATCGCGCTGGCCGAACCAACCTGGAGCGAGGACCATCTAGTGCGGCTGCTGCGCGAGCGGCTCGCGCAGTTGCAGGTCGACGCTCCGATGATTGCGGTTCGCCTGACGGTCACCAACGTCCAGGACAAGGCGCCGCCCAGCGAGACCTTTTTCCCGGAGCCGGGAGGAATTCCGAGGACTGTCAACGTCGCTCCTTTCGCATGAGAACTGGCCTGCCCGAGGCGGCATTCCTGCGACTCAGAGAATCACTGGCCTGTCGCTCAGCTCGTTCCTGCCACTGGCTTGTGCGGGAAAATGCCTGCCCAGATGCTGGCTGATGGCCTGTATGCCGGCGACGACACCACGTTGATATTCAGCACGTCGGAAGGCAGCTTCCATCTCTCGGCACACGGCAACCCACTCTCGGGACTCAACCTTCGCATGAATGCCACGGTCAGCAACAATTTCAACGCTGCGGTCTGCCAGCAACAGATAAATCAGGACGCCATTGTTATGTTCCGTATCCCAGACGCGCAGTTGAGAAAAGACTTCGACTGCGCGCTCACGCGCCGAGAGACCCTTGAATAGGCTCGTGGCGCTCAACGCGCCCTCCACAGCAAAGAAGAGCTGTCCGATATGCGTGGACTCGCTTGCTGAAATGGCATGCTCGATTGCGCGCAGGGTTTCCTGCGGGAAGGCTCGTCTGACCTGCAAATGAGTCATCAGCAGATGCCTCACGATGCGTTTGACGTGTTCCATCACCACTTTCCCGAGGCACCACCACCGCCGAAGCCGCCGCCTCCGCCGCCGAATCCCCCTCGACCCGAGCCGCCACCATATCTTCCCGAGCGGCTGCCGATACCCAGCAAGCCCATGTGCGCGCCGCCCAGCAGCGTGAACAACAGTGCGATTGCGCCCGCAACGAACGCAGCAAAGATTGCGCCGGAAAGCACCCACGCGACCACGCCAACGGCGCCACCGGTCACGACTGCACCCGGGAACCTCCCCAGCATGGACCGCAATACCCCACCCAGAACCAAAGTGAGCACAAGAAGGATTGGCATCAGTTGCCGGACAGGGTCGCCCCTATCCCCCGCAGTTTCCTTCGGCGGTGGCAAGGGCTCGCCTTCGATGACTCTAAGCATACGGTCGATACCCGCGGCCACGCCACCGTAGAAGTCGCGCTGCTTGAATCTAGGCACAATATCTTCACTGATAATGCGCTTACTTGTGGCGTCAGTCAGGACGCCTTCGAGGCCATACCCCACCTCAATACGAAGCGCGCGGTCATCCTTGGCAATAATGAGCAGTGCGCCGTCATCAATGCGCTTGCGTCCCAACTTCCATTGCTCGACAACGCGAAGCGAATATTGCTCGATGGTTTCCGGCTGGGTGGTGGGAACAATGAGAATTGCCAATTGCGTTCCCTTCTTCGCTTCGAAGGCCTGCAACGTCTGGTCCAGGGACGCCTGTTGCTCGCGCGTGAGCGTGCCAGTCATGTCCGTCACTCGCGCAGTCAAGGATGGAACGGCAACCTCGGCAATGGCGCCGAGAGACATAAAGGCTGTCAGCGCTAGCAGCAGGCCTCGTGCGGCCGAGAGCAGGTTCACTTGGTACCCCCAGGGGCGCTGGCAGGAGCGGCACCGAATCCAACTTGCGGTGGCTTGGCGATGCCCGCTTCGTCAGTGACACTGAAATTGGGTTTTACCTTGTACCCGAATGTCATCGCCGTCAGATTCGAGGGAAACGCGCGCACGGTCACGTTGTAGGTCTGCACCGCCTGAATATACCGATTTCGTGCAATGGCAATCCGGTTTTCGGTACCCTCCAATTGAGCCTGCAGGTCCCGAAAACCGGCATCCGCTTTCAACTGCGGGTAGTTCTCTGACACGGCGAGAAGCCGGGACAGAGACCCGGAGAGTTGTTGCTGGGCAGCCTGGAACTGAGCAAACGCTTGCGGGTCGTTGAGCAGCGCCGGCGTGGCCTGGATGGAACCCACTCGGGCACGGGCTTCAGTCACCTGCGTCAAGACTTCCCGTTCATGGCTGGCATAGCCTTTGACGGTATTCACCAGATTTGGAACCAGGTCGGCGCGACGCTGGTACTGGTTCACCACCTCGGACCAGCCCGCCTTAACCTGCTCGTCTTGGAGCTGAATGGTGTTATAGCCACATCCTGTGAGGCTGGCTGCAAGCAATACAACAAGCACCGACCATATCCTGCGCACGAGACACCTCCGTCCTTTGGCGGCCTTCTGACAAGCCGCATGAATCTAATCATCCACTAAAACTCCCCGCGAGGAGCACGCGCCGCCGCAAACCGGGTTTTCGCATTCATCGTAGGCTGCGTGGACGACAGGTATCTTGATTTCGCTCAACAACGGGGTAGTCGCTCACACATAGAGTTTCCAATAGGAGGTGCCGTAGAGTCAGGGTCGCCAAAGCACCTCCTTGGCCGCCTCGCGCCGCGGGTGAAGGAGGTTTGACATGCCGACCTCGGAGAATATTGCGCTCTCCGTCTCG
>NZ_JFJV02000255.1:0-8808 GCF_000611145.1 Cupriavidus sp. SK-3
GGAGGGTTACCGCGCGAGCGGTTTAGTCCCTCGGCCAATGTCGGTCCTTCATGATCGACGAATGAATGTCGGTTTACGATCCGCGATCTGCCATCGAATGAACTCTTCTCTCAAATGAGTGGCCCACAGCCGTCAAGCTATCAGTTGGGCACCCTTTCTTCGGATCGGAGCGTCAAAACCTGGACGCCCGTTTGGGTCACGGCCACGGTGTGCTCAAACTGCGCCGACAGTTGTCCATCGCGCGTGACCACTGTCCAGCCGTCTTCTTCGGTTCGAACAGAATGCCGCCCCTGGTTGATCATGGGTTCGATGGTGAACACCATGCCTTCGCGCAGCGTCAAGCCCGTCTGCGGCTTTCCCCAATGCAGCACTTGCGGTTCCTCGTGCATTTCACGCCCGATGCCGTGTCCGCAATATTCCCGCACGACGGAATAGCCATTTCTGCGAGCATGCCGCTCAATAGCATGACCTACATCGCCAAGTCTGGCGCCGGGGCGAACGGCCTTGATTCCTTTCCACATTGCTTCGTAGGTTACTTGCACGAGCCGTTTAGCCAGTGGAGACACCTCTCCCACGAGATAGGTCTTGCTGGAGTCAGCGATGTAGCCGTTCTTCTCGAGCGTAATGTCGAAATTAACGATGTCTCCGCTTTGCAGGATCTCTGTCGTGGACGGAACACCGTGACAAACAACATGGTTGCGTGAAGAGTTAAGCGCGTAGGCGTAACCGTACTGTCCTTTGCTTGCCGGGCGAGCCTTGAGTTCATTGACGATGAGACTATCGACCAGGTCGTTCACCTGCATGGTGGACATGCCGATCAGGCTCATTTGATCCAGACAGCCAAATACACCTGCCAGCAACCGGCCCGACTCTGCCATCAATGCGATTTCTTCGGGTCGCTTGGTCATGTCAACGACACTTTCACCGCTTGCGGAACGACGCCTGCGGCTCTCAGTTCGCGGGTAGCTATTTCGTTGAAACTCAGCGTCGGGTTCATTTCGCACAACATGCCGACCTTGATCCAGAAAGCCGCTTGCGCGTTGATCGACCGGCACGACACCGCGCTAGCCTTACGTATCTGATCGTGCAAGTCGTCGTCTATATTTACGATGCCCACGTTATCTTCCATATATAAATCATATACGAATCATATATTCAACCTGTCTGGCAGGACAAGCGTTTTTGCGAGGTTAGATACGACGGTTTGCGGATATCCGCTACAAAAGACGAGTTGGCGTGTGCGAGTCGAGTGCGCGACAGGGCGCCCGCTGTGGATCCGCTAGCAGACGTCCGCACTCATGGCAAATGAGGACCGCTCTGGGTCGTTCTGCGACGCTCAGCCCTCATACGAAGGCAACAACCGGGCATCAGGGTGGGTCCCCGGCCGCGTCGCCGATGCGCAGCATGTTCCACGTCAGTCCAAGCTGGACATCGGTCTTGAGGGACAGCAACTGGCGGGAAAGCCGTGCCAGATGTGCCTGTTCCGCGAGGTTCTTGCCGATCACGCCTTTCTCCCCGGACGCGTTGGCCAGCACGGTCTCCAGGTCGCCATAGCGCTGCAGGAGCTTCACGGCGGTCTTCGCCCCGATCTTTTCGACGCCGGGAATGCCGTCCGTGCTATCTCCCAGCATGGCGAGGTAATCCGCCAGCTGGTGGCTGCCGACGCCGAACTTGTCCATGACGTAGCTTTCGTCGAACCAGGACGGCTCGCCGTTCTTCGCCGTCGCGAAATGGTTGCGTACGATCGCGCCGTCGGCGATCAGCTGGAGCACGTCCTTGTCCGTGCTCACCGGAATCGCCTGCCCCTCCTTGCTCGCGGTCCAGCGGTAGAAGACGGTGGCGATGATGTCGTCCGCCTCGTAACCGTCGGCCGAGGCAGTCTGGAGCCCGAGCACCTCCGTCAGCGTCAGGCGGAAATCGGGAATGACGTCGGCCAGCTCCGGGTCCATGGGCTTGCGGTGCTGGCGATATTGCGGATACAGCGCGTGCCGCCACGTCTTGCCGCCGGCATCGAATGCCGCCAGCGCGTGCGTGGGCCTGCATTCGGCCAAGGCGCGGCGGAACGAGGCCAGGGCCGAGAGCACAGCCCCTTCGACCTTGGCCGGAATGTCTTCCGATGGGTTGGCTTCGTAAACCCGGCGCAGGATGTTCAGGCCATCAATCAGAAGTAGTGTTTGCTTCATTATTCTTGCGATGCTTGCCGTCAGACCCTCTATTCTGACGCGCGATGGCGATGGCGCAACTTTTTGGACTGATCTATCCGCGAGAATGCGGGGTTGCGCAGGCCGGCCACCTCGTCTAGTCTGAGCAGACTCAACCTACGCCCGGAAATGAACAACAACCACGACACTCGCCAGGCAGTAATCGACGCCCTGAAGAAAACGGGCACCCCGATGGATGCATATCAGGTCGCAAAGGCCACGGGCGTCAGCCCGATCCAGGCCGTGCGGACACTGACCAAGCTCACCACCAAGGGGCTTGTGCGGACCGATGGTCCGCTGGGTGACGAGAACGACCTGTCCGCGCAGTTCAGTCTCGTGCCGGAGCCGAAGGAAGGCAGCGTGGGCTGAAAGCAGGCGTTTCGGGCTCTGGCGAAACCGGCTGCCACGGGGTCGGCTCCGGCGATCGTGGCATGAAGCTGGCGGGCTGCCCCTGCCACTCAAATTCGATTAGGGTGCCGCATAAATCATATGCAAGCTCGCGCAATCTCGCGCCCGCTGCCCCGTTCGCGCGCCGTCAACGCGCACCTGGCCCGCTCCGCACTAACGAGACCGATAGGCGATGCTGACAAATAATTCCAATCAGGACTATCCATTGCCCGCCAACCCGCGTATATTTCGGCCCGCGGGGTGGAGCAGTTGGCAGCTCGTCGGGCTCATAACCCGAAGGTCGCAGGTTCAAGTCCTGCCCCCGCAACCAGATTCCAAAGCCCGTACGGTTCTCGCCGCACGGGCTTTTTGCATTTGCACGGCGCAGGGGCCTGCCGAGGGTGAGGCAAATGGGTACGGGAGGCTGTCGGGCCGCGCCCTGCACTTTCCGGCGCCTATTCAGGCTTGATGCTCCCGTCCTTGATGACCCGCGCCCATTTCGCTGTTTCGCCATCGACGAAACGCTTGAACTCCGCCGGGGTGGAGCCGGCCGGCTCGGCGCCGATGGCAAGCAAGCGTTGCCTCACCTCTGGCGACTGGAGGATTTGCCGCACCAGGGTGCTAAGCCGGTCCACGATCGCCGGCGGCGTGCCGGCGGGTGCGAAGATCCCGTTCCATTCGTAGACCTGGTAGCCCGCCAGCCCGGACTCTGCCACGGTGGGCGTATCGGGCAGCGCGGGAGCGCGCTTGGTCCCCGTGGTGGCAAGCACCTTCAGCTTCTGGCCTTTGACGAGCGGGTACGAGGCCGCCATGTTGCTGAACATCAGGTCCACCTGACCGCCCATCAGGTCGCTCAGCGCCGGCGCACCGCCCTTGTACGGCACGTGCAGCAGGTTCAGCCCGGACTGCTGGCTGAACAAGGCCGCCGCCAGATGCTGTGCGGTTCCCGGACCGGCGGATGCATAGCTCAGCTTGCCGGGTTTTGCCCTGGCGGCGGCAATCAGGTCCTGGGGCTTGTTGAACGGCGAGTTCGGCGGCACGACGAGAAGATTCGGCACCAGCACGACGAGCGAAACCGGGACGAAGTCCTTGCTGGTGTCGTACGGCAGCCGGGGCTGCAGGCTGGGGTTGACCGAGTGGGCGGTAGCGTCGAGCAGCAGCGTGTAGCCGTCGGCCGCCGCCTTCGCTACCGCGCCTGCGCCAATGACGCCGCTGGCACCTGGACGATTGTCGACCACCACCGTCTGCCCGAGCTTCGCGCCAAGGGGGGCGGCCAGGATCCGCGCCACGGTGTCCGCCGCACCGCCGGCCGGGTAAGGGACCACCAGGCGAATCGGATGATCCGGATAGCCAGCGGCGTTGGCATTGGCGGTAACCGTAGCCCCGAACAGGGGCAGGGACACCATCAGCCACTTGGCGACAAACTTCTTGTGCATGTCTTCGACCCCGTCGATTTGCAATGCGTTGAATTCGATAAAGCGGCCGGTTAGACCGTGGCAATCGGCGTCGCCGGCGAGCCAACCGCGCCGGGCAGGCGCAGCGGTGGCGCGGTCAGCAGGAAGCGGCTGCGCCCGTGCGCGCGGAGCCAGCGCGCCAGCGGCGTCAGATACCACAGCTCGCCAAGATGAATGCCGTTCTTGAACAGGCAATGCGCGTGCAGCGGCAGGCGCGGCCCACGGATCGGCGAGGGGCTCAACGGCTTCGGCATCACCAGTTCCACCGCCGGGTTGTCGGCCAGCAGGCACGCCAGCCTGGTGTCGACGATCCAGTTCAGCAGCTTGCTGTCGTAGCCGTCGAGGCCGGTGCCGCTGTCATGCAGGTGCTTGACATCCGGGTTGCCGTTCATCGCCAGCAGCGTGTCGGCAAAACCGGTGTGGATGCAGACCATGTCGCCGGTTTCCACCTGGACGTTGTCGGTCTCGAGGATGCGCATCAGCTCGTCGTACCCGACGGCATGGCGCTTGCGGCCGATATGGTGTTCGAGGTCCAGCATCACGCCGCGGCCTTGCGCCCCGTGCTCCGCCAGCACCGCGATGCTGAGCGCTTGCGCCACCGGATCCTGGTAGCGCGCCCAGGGCTCGGCGCCGCTGACTTCATGGCCGGGCCGGATATGCTCTCCCGCCTTGAAGCCGTTGTAGAAGACCGCCTCCGGCTCGCCGTCGCCATCGGCGTCGAAGTGACTGCCAATGTGTGCGAGGCTGTCCCACTGCGTCGAGTACTGCAGGCTCATCAGCACCACGTCATCGTTGACCACATCGGTGATGGTCGGATCCTCTGACGCGTACGACCAGCAGAAGCCCTGCTGCCCCGCGCTCTTGCCGTCGCGCAGGACCGCGAAGCGGCGCGGCGGCTGCCGGCGCGGATTCATCGCCGAGCCGCCCGGCACGTCCAGCGGCAGCGACAAGCAGAACGTCATCCCCTCCTTCACTTCGGCGATGCCCTGCAGTACCTTGGCCCTGTCCACCAGGTTCATCCGGCCGCGCTGGTCGTCGTCTCCGAACTCGCCCCAGTGGCTGCCCTCCGGGCTGTGCTTCCAGCGTTGCGTCATGCCGGGCCTCCCGTTGAATGCTTGCGTGGGACGATCGGCAGCCCGGCCACATCCATTTCGATGCACAGGATGCCTCCCGCGGTGGAGTCCGTCACGAACAGCGTCTTGCCGGCCGCGCCGCCAAAGGCGAGATTGGTCAGGGAATGCCCGGCGGGGCCACGCAGCACCTGCACCGGCTCGGCGCGGTGGTTCAGCACCCAGACGTAGCCCAGCCCCGGGTTCGCCACCAGCAACCGGCCGGAGGTATCCATGGCCAGCCCGTCCGGGCCGCTCGGGCCGTATGACGTAAAGAACTGGCCGGTCTTGGATACGCTGCCATCGGCTAGGATCGGCATGCGCCAGACGCAGTTGCCCCGGGTCACCGCCACGAACAGGAACTTCTCATCCGGGGACAGCACAATGCCGTTGGGGCTGGGCACGTTGGACAGCAGCAACTCCAGCCTGCCCGTGGCGCTCAGCCGATAGACGCGGCCGGTAGGATCGTGCAGCCCGGTCTGCCCCTGGTCCGTGAAATAGATGTTCCCTTGCGAATCGATGGTGAGGTCGTTGACCCCTTTGAAGCTCTCGGTATTGCGGCGGCCAAGGTAAGGCGCCACGGTTCCGCTGCGCGTGTCAAGCAGCATCAGGCCATTGCGGTAGTCCGTCACCAGCAGTTCGGCCGCGCTGAGAAACTTCATGCCGTTGGGCTCGCCGTCCCACTGGGCCACCAGCTCCCACCCGCCCGTTGGATCGATGCGAAAGACGCGGCCGTAGGGGATATCGGTGACATAGAGATTGCCGGCGCTGTCGAACACCGGCCCTTCCAGGAAGGCATCGATCTCTCGCCCGCCCTGGTTGGCATCGGCCCAGATCGTGCGCCTGGGCTGGCGGTATTTCGCCGGCATACGGGTAAAAACGTCCAGCTCACGGACTTCCGGGGCATTCAGCAGGAACATGGTTTATTGCCTTTCAAAAGCGGTATTGGCCGCCACCTTGCCCCAGAACGCCGTGCGCTCGGCAAGCTGCCTGGAAAATGCCGATGCATCCCAGTAGCCCGGATTCGCGCCAATGCCTTCGGCAAAGGTCTTCATGCCCTGGGAGGCCATGGCCGCAGCCACTTCTTTCTGAAGGCGCTCCAGCACCTTCGGCGGCGTGCCCCTGGGCGCCCACAGGCCGGTGAAGTTGACTACACCATAGCCCTTGACTCCTGCCTCGGCAAACGTCGGCACATTGGGCAGCGCAGCAAGGCGCTTGTCGCCGCTCACCGCCAGCAGGCGCAGGCTGCCGCCCTTGACTTGCCCGATCACGCCGGGCGTGGAAGCGATCTGGTAATCCACCGTGCCGCCGAGCAGCGCCAGCGTGGCCTCGCCCGCGCCCTTGAACGGCACGTGCATGAAGTGCGTGCTGGTGGCCACGCCCAGGGCTTCGCTGGCGAAATGCGGCGTGGTGCCGGCGCCGCCTGAGCCGTAGCTCACTTTGCCGTCGCCCGCGCGCGCGGCGGCGATCAGGTCGCTCATGGTCTTGAACCTGCTGTCGGCCTTTACCGCCACGGCCATCGGCGCGAACACAAAAGCGGCTACCGGCTGCAAGTCATTCGCGTAATCGAACGGCAGTTTCTTGAAAATGTGCGGCAGCAGGGAATACGTGGTGTCGTTGGCGAGCAGCGTGTAGCCGTCGGCCGGGGCGCGCGCCACTTGCACGGTACCGATGGTGCCGGTGGCGCCTGCCTTGTTTTCGACGACGAAGCTCTGGCCGGTTTGTTCGGTGAGGCATTGGGCCATTTTTCGGGTGACTGCGTCTACGGCGCCGCCTGGGGGGTACGGGACCACGATCCTGACGGGCTTGTCGGGCCAGGTTTGTGCGTGGGCGGATAGGGCGATGAAGGCGATCGCGCCCAGCGCGCAACGGCGCAGTGCCGATGCGCGGTTCGGTTTGGTGTTCATGGTGTCTCCTGCCTTGTGTTTTCCCTGGCCCGGACGGGGGCCGGCTTCGGTCTTCAGGCTTTGGCCAGAACCTGGGCTTGCGCGCGGGCCAGCACGCCGAGCGTGTTCTGCGCGGCTGCCACGCCCATGTTCACGTAGGCGGTGCTGGTCACGCCGCCGATGTGGGGGCTGAGCAGAAAACCAGGCTGGCCGTGGAAGATATGCGGCACCGTCATCGGCTCGACCGCGAAGCTGTCCAGCCCTGCGATGGCCACCTGTCCGGACTGCACCGCGGCCAGCAGTGCGGGTTCGTCGATCAGCCCGCCGCGTGCAGTGTTGACCAGCATCACGCCGCGCTTGCAGCGTGCCAGCGTTTGCGCGTTGATCATCGCCTTGTTGTCGGTGGTCAGCGGGCAGTGCAGCGAGATTGCGTCCGACTCCTTCCAGATCGTTTCCAGGTCCACGGACTCGATATAGTCCGGCAGGTCGCGGGCGTATGGATCGAAGCCGATCACGCGCATGCCCATGGCATCGCACATCCTGGCGAAGCGCCGGCCGATGGCGCCCAGGCCGATCAGGCCAATGGTGCGGCCCGCCAGTTCGAAGCTCTTGTGCGTGGCCTTGTCCCAGTGGCCGGCATGCATGCGTTCGTTGAGCGTCACGACGGATTTGGCGCAGCCCAGCAGCAACGCCAGGGCCTGCTCCGCAACGGCTGCGGCATTGGCGCCAGCCGCTGCCGTTACCTCGATGCCGCGCGCTGCGGCGGCGGGCTTGTCGATGGTGTCGGTGCCGCTGCCGTGCTTGGAGATGACCTTCAGCGCGGGGGCGGCGTCCATGATTTCCGGGGTCACGGCGCCGTAGCGCACGATGATGCCGACCGGGTTGTGGCGCTGCGCCAGCGCCACCAGATCGGCGGGCTGGGGGGTCTTGCCGGCATAGACGATTTCGTAATCGCCGAGCAATGCCTCGGCTTGTGGCGCCAGGTCAGCCGCGGTGACGAGGATGGCAGGCTTGGTGCTCACAGCGTCTCTCCCTCTTTCAGCACGCCGGCGGTGATCAACGAGGCAACCAGCCACGGCGCGTTAGTCTTGCCTTCCTTTATCTGGGCGATGCGGCGCGCTTCGGCGGCTTCCTTGTGCTCGGCGAGCGGCAGCAGCGAGGCGATCTTTTCACGCTCCACCACGACCAGGCCATCGGCATCGCCGCAGATGAAGTCCCCGGGGTGAACCGTGACGCCGCCGACCGAGACCGGGTGGCCGATGCGCCCGCCCACTTCCTTGGTCGGGCCGTTGGGGTTGGTGCCCACCGAGAACACCGGGTAATCCATGTCGTCGATATCCAGGCTGTCGCGCACCGCGCCGTCGATCACCACGCCGGCAATGCCGCGCTGGCGGCATGCATTCATCATGATGGTACCCATCAGCGCGCTGCTCTGGTCGCCCTTGCCATCGATCACCAGCACATCACCGGGCTGCGCCAGCGCCAGCGCGGCGTGGATCATCAGGTTGTCGCCGGGGCGCACTTCCACCGTGAAGGCGGTGCCGGCCAGCTTCATATGCGGGCGCAACGCCCTGATGCGGCCGTGCAGCGCGCCGCGGCGGCCGGCCACGTCGGCCAGGATCGCGGGCTGGAATTTCGCGGCCTGGGCGACGATGTCGGCGGGTACGCGGTCGAAGGACTTGATGATGTTGGGCAGGCTCATGGCATGGCTCCTTGGATTCGGGGGATTCGGGGGATTCGGGGGATTCGGGGATTCGGGGATTCGGGGATT
>NZ_JFJV02000256.1:0-20809 GCF_000611145.1 Cupriavidus sp. SK-3
AGGGTTACCGCGCGAGCGGTTTAGTCCTCCGGCCACTTTCGGTCATACACCCCCAATCTGCGAACGACCGAAGACACCCAGGCTTCTGCCGCACGCCTTGCTACTCCGGTTTTGTTGTTTTGCGATCACGCAACCCAGGCAAGCGAGAAAATTACTACACTAATCCGCACCCGCAGACTCTTCGGACGAGGTGCTTGCCATGCCAGCTACTGATACACGGCGCTCAATTTGCCTTTATTTCATCTGGCTTTGCATTCTCGCCTGGCTCGGCGGCTGCGCGGCGCTGCCCGGTCAGGAACCGCTGCGGGTCACCGTGGCAGGCATCGATCCGATGGCAGGCGAAGGGTTGGAGATGCGCTTCAACGTCAAGTTGCGCATCCAGAATCCCAATGACTCGCCAATCGAGTTCAGCGGGGTGTCGCTGCAACTGGATCTGAATGGTCAATCCTTTGCCAGCGGCGTCAGCGACCAGAGCGGGGTCGTGCCCCGGTTCGGCGAAACGGTGATCGATGTGCCGTTGACGGTGCCTGCATTCGCCGCCGTGCGCCAGGCTTTCGCCTTCGTCGGTGGCGCGAAGGAGGGCAACATCCCATACGAGGTCCACGGACGGTTGGCGGGCGGAATGGGCGGCGGCACCCGTTTCACAGACCAGGGCAAGCTCTCGCTGCCTGAAGGCATGATGAGCCCGTGACCTCAGGCGGGTTCCTGCACCAGCGACTCGCCTTCGACTTCCTCGTCCAGCGCATGCACTTCGCGGGGTTCCGTCGCAATAGTGTCTGTGCGTGCGCTGGTACGTGGCCTATTCACTGAGCCTGCGCGATTAGGACGCGTCGCGATGTAGGGGTAATCGTCCTTTCCGGGCAAATTGATACGATTGAAGGGAAAATTTTCCGCTATATCAATGACTTGCGAAAGCCGCAGTGCCATTTTTCCTATGCCGTAAGTCGTTGGTGGCATTGGAGATTCCGCATCTCAGCGTATCAATCTGCCCGGACCGCACATCCGCGAGCCCATCGCCAGCGCATGGTTACCTTAGTGCCCCCAAGGCGTGACACGATAAACCTGGTCGATCGCGCCGAACACAGTGGATCCATCCGGCATTCTGACTTCGATCCGAACCCGATCGTCAGGCTTTAACCACGACGTTCTTTCCTCACCGAACTCCAAGATGTCCAGTGCACGGCGCTCGAGAATGCAGCATTGGCCAAAAGTGTCCCGGTCATAGGTGGCGACGGTGCCTCCGCCAATAATTGTGCCCGCGGCGAGTCTTCGATGGCGCGAGGCCTCCGAAACCAGCGTCGCGAAATCAAACATCATGTGCTCAGCCCCGTCTGGGGAACCAAACACCTCGCCATTCCACTTGACTTCCACTGGAAGTGAAACTTTGAAGTTGATCCAATGCTCACCAAGTTCATCCGGCGTAACCAAGAACGGCGCGAGTGTTTTTTTAGGCTTACAGTGATAAAAGCCGAAACCTCTCGCGTGCTCCACCCTTTGAGTAAGGCGAAGACTAATGTCGTTCATAAGCCCAATCAACAGAATTCCATTTGCGCCTTCGGCCTTCGTTGCCATTTGCTTGACGTCGTCAGTCACGACCACCAGTTCGGCCTCGAAGTCCGTACCTAGTTCGTCAGTGCCGAGAATGAAGTCTTCCGTTGGGCCCAGGATTGAGTCGGAAACGCTCTGATAGAAGCTGGGCTTTTCAGCCATTTCTTCAGGAAAACTCTGTTTTCGCATGCTAAAGCCGAGCTCCAAATGCGGCCTGTATCCGCCGCCGTCGAGCAACTGATATGCTCGCGGTAACGGTGCGCGCCATCGCAACTCGCTGATGGGCACTGTTGTGCTCAGCTTTCCTTCCTGCAAGCGTCGATACTCTGCATGCAGAGGCTCCGAATACTTCGACCAAGAATCGAGGGCTTCTTGCATCGTGCCAACGATGTGCGAAACAACTATTGCTTGGCCTGAATTCGTGTCTGCCAAAGCGAGAGCACCATCCCGCGTCCAATTGTCAACAGTTCCAAGTTTCACGCTTGTATCTCCTTAAAGGTAGCTTGTTGGCCGGGCTGTCCCGCGATCTCGATCAATCAAGTTGAATATGGTTGTCCTTGATCAATCGAGCCCAGACGTCAGATTCTTTGTTGATTTTTGCAATCATTTCTTGCGAGTTAATTGAGACAGGAGAATAACCGAGATCTATTGCGCGATTCTTAATGATCGGCATTTGGTTAATTCTATTGATCTCTTGCTGATATCTTTGAATAATGCTATTTTCCGTGTTTCCAGGCACCCAAAATGCGTTCCAACCGGCCAGATCATAATTTGGCAACGTCTCGGATATTGCCGGCACATCCGGAAGAGCGGCAAGCCGCTTCAATCCGGTCACCGCAATCGCTCTGACCTTCCCTGCCTTAATTTGAGGAATGGCGGTGGCCGCAGGCTCCATCAACAATTGGATGTGTCCTGCCGCCAGATCGTTAATGGCGGCTTGCTTATAAGGCACATGATTAAGTTGAATTTTCGTGGCCTGCTCAATCAACATTGTGCCCAGATGCATCATGCTCCCGTTTCCACTGCTGCCGTAGTTGAGCGCTCCCGGCTTACTTTTCGCGAGTTTGATGACATCATCCAAATTGCGGACAGGCAAATCATTATTCGCGACGAGAACATATGACCCCGCCAAAACTATTGAGATAGGCTTTAAATCGCGCCTTACGTTAAATGGCAATTTTGGATAAAGATACGGGTTGATCGTGACAAGTTGATTGTAGCCAAAAAGAATCGTGCTACCGTCTGGATCGGCTTTCGCGACATTTTCCGTTCCGATTATTCCAGAGGCACCAGGCTTGTTGTCGACAACGACAGGCCGCCCTAGCGCTTTCTGCAGCTCACTTGCATAGATTCTCGCGAAAATATCCGGCGCAGATCCGGCGGAAGCAGGAACCACAACTCGAACAGTTTTTGACGGCAGCCAGGCTGATGACTGGGCCAGCGTGGCGGACGAAAATAACGCAAATGTGAACAAAAAAAATCCACGAAAATTCATTTTAAAATCCTCAAAAAACCGTGTTCTTGAAAAATCAAAACTTATGTCGCATACCGATACCAGCCGTAATTCCGCTGCCGAAATTGCTTAGCTTGTCATAGAGCACGTTTCCGTAAAGATCAGTACGCTTTGACAGCGGATAACTGTACCCAACCGCAGCATCGCGTCGGCGAACGTCTGCTTGGGTGGAAGAGCGAACGTTGGTTTGCGTTACGCCAAGCGCAATTTTTCCGACCAAAAATGGAATATTCGCGCCAACCATGAACGTATCCGTTCTAAACGTAATGCCGCTCGCGCGTGTCGCGTCATATTGCAATATTGGCTTGATCCAGCCAAAGTCATATGCTGCGCCTGCTACCAAGACGCTCTGCGCCCAACTTCCCGTCGGCAGTCCTGGGCCTACGCGAGTTCGTTGAAAAGAGATGGTTGCAGTAAGCGGACCGCGGTCCAAATACAACATGGCGACGGCATTGTTCGAGGCGTTGGTGCCGCTAACCTCGCCAAGGCTATAGACGAAGCGACCAGACACACCAGCATACTCGGGGGTGTAGTAGCCGACGGCATTGCTCCAGGCGGTGTCGCTAGCGATGTATCGCCCGAACGATGGAACCCAAAGGGGGTTCATTACCGGGGAGAACACCGTCGAACCTCCAAATGGATCAAACTGGGCGGTCGCCAAGTAGGTAGGGTTGGATAGCCGGCCGATGCGCACCTCTCCGCCCCTTCCCTCAATGCCAACGTAGGCGTTCCGGGACAGAAGACTGTCTGCGGCAGATCTCCCGGATGCTCCTGTATCGATCTGGTAGAAGCCTTCCAAGCGGAAGTTTGCCTTCAGACCATTCCCAAGATCCTCACTTCCTGCGAGTCCCCAAAATGACAACGACATTCCACCGCTGCCGATGCCAACTACACTGCCGCTGGCCCCACTTGGCTTAACCGTGCCAAAGTAGCCGTCCGCAATGCCATAGACTTGGCTGGCCGCGTTGACAGGGGTCGCTGCAGCCAGAAGAATCGCCAAGGCGAGTGCTTCCCGGCCGCTACGGCGGCCATATTTATTAATCATGTCTCATCCAGTTTTTTGAGTTTTAACTACGAATTTCTTGCCGCATGTTTTTGTATTTTTAATGAATTCAATCGCGGATAAACGACCCTATTTTTCAATAAGAAATACGTTCTGCGGTTGACTTTCGAAATCCCCAATCAGGAACCTGTCCTGCGGTTTTTCCGAGGCAGTTTTATGGATACTCTCCATAATGTGAATGTAAGTTGGAACGAGATTCGCCTCGAGCATATTGCGGCAAATGCTGATAAGCTTTTGCAAATCGAATCGAATGATGCGGGATGGCACGACAGCGGCAACAATATCCTTTTCTCCAGGTGCTTTTGACGCGGCGTCTATGCCGTAGACATAAACGTCGTCCACAAGTCCTGAATCGGCAATTACTCGCTCGATGAACGCGGTATTGACAAAATCACCATTCTTTCTAATCCCACCACCTTTTCGGTGCGAAAAGAATAGCCATCCGTCAGGATCTTTGCGAACAATATCTCCCATGTGCAGCCATCCATCCGCACATTTGCGCTTTGACGCTTCTGGCGCGCCAATATATTCGACTACGATAGGCGTGCCATCTGCCCGCCCAATGAGCAGTTCGCCCAAGGCTCCCGGCACTACCGGCTCTCCAGCCTCGTCCACGATCCTTGCAATAAAGTCATTTCCGAGGCGCCCACAACTCCCTACAGGGCCAACTCCCGGAGGATTCACTGCGAGGCCACCTTCCGCCGCGCCATAGAACTCAAGAACTTGTACGCCAAAGCGCGACTCGAATCTGCGCCAGATCGACTCGGGCATACCTGCGGAGACCACCAGGCGAACTGGATTCGCCGCATCGTCACTGCGAGCAGGCTCTGCATATACCGCTGTAGTCATCCCGCCGAGCAAAGTAAAAGAAGTGCATGTGAAGCGACGGGTAATATCCCAGAGGCGGGTCTTCGTGAACCGACGCGAGATCACGATGGATAGTCCACCTACAATCCCGGCACCGAGAGTTGCGATTTGCGCGTTGGCATGCGTAAGCGATAAGCCTGTGTAAAGGCGATCCGACTCCACGTATCCAAAATGATTAAAAGCTGCCCTTGACGTACTGATGTAGCGCCGATGGGTCATTACGATACCCTTTGGATCGCCGGTTGTTCCCGATGTAAAGAGAATTTCCATCGGATTGTCCGGATCGATCTGATGCACGATCTCGTCACCATCACGATAAAAATCGGCGAAATCTCTTATTGATTCGTTCCAGGACCCGGTGAAAATATTTTCACCGGTGGCAAGGACCGCAATAAAGGTAAGCGAGGGCGACTTGTCCAGTACTTCAAGAACCTGTGGAAGCGAATAATCGGCCGACACCAATACAGACGCGTTGACCTGGGCCAGCATGAACGCGAGTTTTTCCCCACGCGTTCGAGGATCGATTGGCACTAGCGTAACGCCAATCAGACTACACGCGAATAGCAACTCGATGAACTCGAGATGATTTGCTATTAACGTTGCACACCTGTCACCCGGTGCTAATCCGTTATGTTTGAGGCCGCGGCCGACGGCTTGAATCCGATCCCACAATGCGGCATACGTGACTTCTACGTCGACGACCGTCTCCGCCCCTTCAAATATCAATGCGACAGAATCGGGAGTTTCGAATGCCCTGCGGCGGATCACATCGAGGATGGTCACCTCTAGGTGTTTCATTGGTCTTCTCTCTGCAAAACAGATACCACGATGGTCGCTGCGTCGTCGCCAATCCAGCCCCCACCATTTTCTGCGACGGCAGTACGCGCGCCGTCGACCTGGCGAGCTTCCGCACGTCCCAATAGCTGATCGAATAGCTCAACGAGTTGAGCGCATCCAGAAGCACCGATGGGATGCCCTTTTCGAAGCAGTCCACCGGAGGGGTTAACCGGGATGCGACCGCCGAGTTCCGTCGCGCCACTTTCAATCAATTCGATCCCCGCACCGGGTCTTGCAAGGCCCAGATACTCGTAGTAGATGAGCTCCGCTGGCGCCCCAGCATCGTGCAACTCAACTACGTCAATGTCACCGGGTTCGATGGCGGCTTTTTCGTATGCGTTCCTCACCGTATACGGGACGAGCTTTTCCTCGCCGTCCTGGTAGTCCCAGCCAGTAGCGGCAACGGACGACAGTACCCGCACACGTTTTCGCAGTCCGATCTCCTTCGCTTTTTTCTCGGAGACGAGTACTAGGGCCGCCGCTCCATCACCGATAGGCGAACACATGGGTCGCGTCAATGGAGCTACTACCATTGGTGCAGCGAGCACCTCCTCCACAGTCAATACTTCCCGGAACTGGGCTTTAGGATTCAAACTGCCGTGCCTTGAATTTTTTGCCGATACCATTGCGAAGTGCCTGGCGGTGGCACCAGTCTCTTTCGAATACTTACGTGCCATCGCCGCGTAGATATCCATGAAGAGAGATCGAGTCGTACCGGCTCCGGCAAGGTCGGCTTCCGAGCCGGTTTCTTTGATATTTTTGGCGAGCGATGCCAGGACGTCGTCCATTGACTCCACGTCGACCGCACCCTGGAAGACTGAAAACGTCTTATGCTTGTCTTCGCTATACAATTTTTCGAAGCCAGCCACCAATACAACATCGTAGGCACCCAGTTCGATCATCGTAACGGCCTGCTGGAATGCAGAGGCGGACGTGGCACATGCATTCTCAATATTGACAACTGGAATGCGCCCGAGACCCATGCCTCGAAGTACAACCTGTCCAGGGACCAACACTTGCCCCGTCATCACGCCTGCGGCCGCGTTTCCCATGTAGGCCGCCTGAATCGCGTCTTTGGACAGCCCCGCGTCACTCAACGCAGCCGAAATGGCTTCGGAAGCCAATGATTTCAGACCTCTGTCAAGATGCTTTCCGAAGGCAGTCATTCCCGCCCCGGCTATATATACTCGATTCATGAATAAAGCTCTTTTCGATTCATAGTAACATTGTTACTCGGTGGTTATAAAGAGGGGGACAGAACGTCGTAAAATTACGTTTCGACAAGAGCCGGGCTGGAGCCAATGCCTCCCCATATAATCGAAAAAATCTCCTCTGTCTTTTCAATCAATGAGTATTTTCTGCGACGATACTCCCACATGACGAACGTTCTGTTCAGCATGCCCGCGAATGCATCGAGGATCGACAAGGCTGAAATATCCGAACGGACTTCGTTGCGTACTTGGCCGTCACTAATAGACTTTAGGAAGATCTGCATAACCTCATGCTGATGGTAGGTCGCATCTCTCATCCAGCGCTCGAGAGGAACGGTCAAGAAGACGATTCTGCCGACTTTGGGATGACGTTCGTAGAACTCGAAATGCCGTCTTAGAGACTCTCGCATTCCTTCTTTTATTGATTGGCATTCAGCCAACGGAGCAACGGCATGAGGATAAAGTTCTCTGAACCAATCATTTATGAACCAAAATAGCAGAGACTCTTTATCACCGAAATAGCGGTAGATGGTGTTGAAACTCATTCCCGCTTCCTTCGCGATGGACCGCATGTCAGCGCGGTGGAAATCGCCATCCGAATATATGTTCAACACCACCGGCGATAACCGTTCGCTAACATCCAGGGGGATTGGATAGGAGTCTGAATGCGCACAATTTGGCTCACGGACGCTGCCGGCAATTTGCTTTGTGAGCTTCGTGTCGCGTTGCAACTTCGTTACCTTACTCATGATGTTTGCGGGTGATTATCAGTTGTCTCTCAAGGGAATAGGTCCCAGCACCCCTGGTGCATTACGTCAATTCGGGACGAAGCCGATCACCCGTGCAGGAGCAGCGCTGCATCGTGCGAGCTTTAGCGGGAACAAGCCCACATGAAAGCCGCGCGCCGGCAAGGAGGCGAGATTGACCAGTTTCTGAATGATAAACGCTTCTTTAACGGTGATGGCCTTGTGGGCATCCCACAGGAGTCGCTTGTTTCCAGTCCGCTTAAAATCGGCGCTCATGACTGGAAAAGGGCGGTCCCATCCAACGGCATCGGTCCCTAGAGCGCGAACACCACGCTCGGTAAGATGCAGGGTGCTTTCCCAAGTCATGCCAGGGTAGTTGAAGTACTCCGGATCAGAGATGCTAAACCGTTCCTGGCCCGTGCGGATGAGTACTGCATGACCATGTACATCATCAACGCCGGCCTCTTGTTGCGCCTTGTCCAGCATCTCGCTGGTGATTGCTTGCCCTGGAACCACATACTCACGAACGTCAAACACTACACCCGGCAGGAAAAGCTCGTTCAGATCGATTTCGTCAATTGTTCTGGAGGTTCGCCCTTCGCAAAGCGACCCGCTGTGAAGAGGTGCATCAACGTGAGTGCCGCAATGTGATGACAATTCCAGCAACACTTCTGACCCCCATCCCTCCCCATCCGGCAAGTCGGCATGCGTACATCCAAGTGCCGCACAGAAAATATCCTTCCCGGCAGCGTTAGGCGCGTGATATTCGATTCTGGGGGCGAAGACATTCGCAATTGGCGTACCACGCATTGGCTCGGGCAAGCGATCCCGATCCGCCGGATCGATAGTACCCGTCAGGTCAACAAGCTGCATCTGATATTCTCCGAAATTGCTCAGCTATGCGCCAAGCTATGGATACAGTAACATTGTTACTCACGCCAATGGTACGGAGCGGACGGGCAGAGGTCAACCCTCGATTCCTTGGGCGTTTTCCCTAGTGACATCGTTTGGGAACACATTGTGTCCCGCACGCCACTTGGCTTCGAGGACTAGGACACTGGCGAAAACGGCCCGTTACGGTGCAGGAGTAGTCATCGTCGACCGCCGCCACATACGGCCGCGACGGGTCGGCCAGAGACAGTGAGCAGCCGCCGAGGAGCAGTCCAGCGAATTCGCGCTTCTCGTCAGCGCAGTCCAGCTGATATGACTCCCAAGACGGCCGGGCAGCGACGGAATTCGCCGTCAAGTCATTGATTTTTCGGAAAACGCAGTCTGACGAATTCCGATTGCTGACACGTCGTCCCGGCAAAAGTACCGAGCACGTCCCGAAGTATCGCTGTGCCAGCCTGGCGTTGGTGCCGGATCGCATGGCACGCCGGAGGCCACGCTAAGCGCCCTCAAGCCACGCTTCCTCCGACATCCACTGGCTCTGCTGATCGAGCAAACGCTTCAATCGCCATAGCCCAGCACGCCGCATCGCTGCACCCCGCGGTTTCCTCCCTCGAGGATTGTTCGACGCCTGCCCACACGCGCCGCTCCCTCTCACAGTCCTGCAGACGAGGGCAGACATCAAACAATCCTTAACAGGAAGAGCCGTCCAGCGCTCACCCCTCAGTTGACCGGAGGTGGACCTTGACGGGTACATCCCCTGGAGCCGACTGCTGGGCGACGGCTGGCATCGGATCTCGGGCAGAGAGGTTGAATCGGTCGTCATGGCCAGGAAGCCGCAGGCATCGATGCGCTGCATCAAGTCAGAGTGCTTCACGGCAGCAAGCCATCTGCCAGTCATTGACTATCACGAGCCAAGGTCGCTCGCCGTCCTGCAAACGCCGGCAGGCGCCAGCCGAAATAGAGCGACGCCAGCCGTACGATAACGCATGCGAGCGTAGCGAACCACGGCATCCACCAGGCCGTCCAGCCCGCGTAGGATAAGCCGACCTGCACCGCCGCACCAAGCAGCGCGGCGGACGCGTAGATCTCGCGCTCGAGTATGGCTGGCACGCGCGAGAGAAGCACGTCGCGCATCACGCCGCCGCCGACCGCGCTCACGATGCCCAGCAGGATCGCGAGCTCCGCGCTATGGCCATAAGCGAGCGACTTTTGCGCGCCCGATACGGCGAACAGGCCGAGCCCGATCGCATCGAAGAGCAGCACAGGCTGGCGCAGGCGGCGGACCTGCGGATACGCGAGGATCGTGAACACGCACGCAGACAGAGTGGTGGCCAGATAGTGCCAGTTCGAGAGGCCGGCGGGCGGGATAGCACCGATGCAGACATCGCGCACGATGCCGCCGCCGCATGCCACCATGAACGCGATCGAAGCGATGCCGAACAGATCAAGCCGCCTCTGTCGCGCGGCAACGGCGCCGCTGATGGCGAATGCGAAGGTGCCGACCAGGTCGAGGAAGGTGTAGACCGCGTGGGAATTCACGATGATCTGCCTTAATGGACGAGCCAGGCCCCGGCTGCGCACAGCATGGCTTCGAGGCCTGTACGCAGTGTCGGGTCGAGCGTCGGCGCGAACTGGGGCGAGTGGTTGCTTGGGAGCGTGTTGAGTTTCTTCGCTGCTTTCGCCTTCGCATAGATTTCGGCGTCCGTGCCGCCAACGAACCAGAAGGCATACGGCACGTTCCATTCGCGGCCGAACACGCTGAAGTCCTCGCTCGCGGCGGCCGGTTGTGTCTCGTAGGCCCGCTCACCGAACCACGCGTCGAACGCCACTTGCAGTCGTTGCGTGGTGGCGCTGTCGTTGACTGTCAGGGGGTAGCTACTGAGCGTCGTGAACTCCGGCTCGCGCGGCGCATTCGACGCCATGCACTCGGCGCAGCAGATGCGACGGATCGCGCCCAGCATGTATTCGCGCACGTCCTCGTCGAAGGTGCGCATATTGAGCTTGAGGGTCGCGTCGTCGGGAATGATGTTCTCTTTCGTGCCGGCCTGCAGCGCACCGACCGTCAGCACGGCGCTCTCCCGCGGCGAGATCTCACGTGAAACAATCGTCTGCAGGCGCAACGTGGTCGACGCGGCCATGATGACAGGGTCAATCGACGTCTGCGGTTGCGAGCCGTGTGACCCGCGCCCGAACAGCCGGACCTTCAGGCTGTCACCTGCCGAGAGGATCGTGCCGGACCGGTAGCCTACCGTGCCCGCGGGGCCGACCATCACGTGCTGACCGAGGATGACGTCGGGCTTCGGGAAGCGGGACATCATGCCGTCGTCGACCATGCTGCGCGCGCCGCGGCCCACCTCCTCACCGGGCTGGAACACCGCAAGCAGCGTACCGTGCCACGCATCACGATGCGCGGCCATGAGGCACGCCACGCCCATCAGCCACGTGACGTGCAGGTCGTGCCCGCAAGAATGCGCCACGCCGACCTCGATGCCGTCCTCATCGGTCATCTTGACCGTGCTGGCATAGGGCAGTCCGGTAGCTTCCACCATCGGCAGCGCATCCATGTCGGCGCGCAGCATCACCGTGGGGCCCTCGCCATTGCGCAGCACGGCAACGACGCCGGTGACGCCGACGTTGCGCGTCACCTCGTAGCCGAGTTTGGCGACATAGTCCGCCACGATCGATGCCGTGCGGACCTCCTGCATGGACAACTCCGGATGCTGATGCAGATCCTTGTAGATCGCATCCAGCTCCGGCAGAAGCGCGTCGATTGCGCTTCCCATCGCTTCGATCCAATTCGACATGGAAGACTCCTCGTCGTTACCGCGTAGGCTGCAATCGGCGCTGCATGGCGACGCAATCAATCGGGCGCGGCAGGTGACTCGCCGCTCAACAGGCTGTTCGACAGCTTATCCAGCAGTCGCTCCAGATTTTTACGCTCGCCAGCCGTCAGCGCCTTGGCCGGTTCGACCTCCAGTGCCAATCCCAACACCCCCGACGCCCGCGCAACCTCGAAACCATCCGCCGTCGCGCGCAGCATGACACTGCGCCGATCCGACGGATGCGTGTTCCGACTGATCAACCCCCGTGTATCCAGCTCGGCAAGAACTTTGGAGAGCAGCGTCTTCTCGACCAGCGTACGCCGCGACACCTCCTTGGGTGTCGTGTCCGGCTCAGCGCACACGAGGCGCAGCACGCGCAGCGCGCGCACATCGAGATTCCAGCGCTCGCGGTAGGCCACATTCGCGCGATCAATCAGCAGTGCGCTGGTCAGGTTGAGCTTGAAAGCCAGGAAGTCCGAGTACACCACCGCTCCACGGTTGGGGGCGTGCCTTGCGCGCATATCCAGGCATCGAAGCCGCGGGCCGGCGACCCTCCGCGGCCACCAAACCGGTCCGATTGAGCGTCGGCCGCTCGACAAGGAGCGATCGTTGATGGCGGCATTCGCTGCTGGGTAGCTGCCCAGTTGATCTCTCTCAATCTTGCGCCCTTCGGCAGCAGCGCTCATGCGTTATGTAATGCGTCGATCTGGCCCGCCTTTACTGCTGCCTTCAGCGCCGACCAGTCGGCCTCGTTCTGCTCGGCATATGCGAGCGAGAATTGCCCGATCGCTTCGTCGAACGCACCGGATTTGCCGAGGTACCCGCAAATCACCGCAGGGTCACCAGCCTTTGCCATCGCGTGCGCAAGTGCATGGCCGCAAGACACCGCGTATTCGCTGAGATCTTCGGGCTCAAAGGTGCTGAAATCGAATGCTCCCTTCATGTCGCGCAACTGGCGCACGTAAAAATCGATCCCTGTGACGCGCGACTTCGACCACCCGAGGAAAATGTCGCTGGCCGATTGCAGCAGGCGCTGCCCTGTCACCACGCGCTCGCCATGGTTGGCAAATTCGCTCGCTGGCAGATATTTTTCCAGCACCGAAGGCTGCGCCTCCTTGACCTGCAGGAACAGCGGGCTTTTCCCGTCTGCCATGAACAGCGCGACATAACAGCGGGTGCCTACCGACCCCACGCCAACGACCCGTACCGCGGCATCCACCAATTCGTAGCGGTCGAACAGCGCGCGCCGATCCGCGAGCAGCGTGTCTCGATACTCGGCGAGAAAGTGGCGCATCTCCTTCTCGAGCTGCCGGGCTTCTTTAGGATTGGCTGCGGAAGTGTGGTAAACCAGCGGCGGCTCATCCTTGATGCGCAATCTGCCATTTACAAGCTCGGTCGTGTGGCTTGCCACTGTACGAGACGACTGGCTTCTCGCCTTGCTGATGACGGCCTGCTCCTTCTTGCGATTCTGCGGCGTGTCGGCAATCGCCAGCATATTCTCTGCTGAAAACTGGAAATACCATACGTCAAGGGTGTCCATTGCACTGAAATCGGCGATGCGTTGCCGGAACGTGGAGCACAACCGGCGCACGACATCGCGCTGCACGCGCGCGCCGAAGCCCCGTTCGCGCGCGGCAACCACGAACGACGTGGCAAGCCGCCGGATATCCCAGTCGAACGGTCCGGGCAGTGTTTCGTCGAAATCGTTCGGACCGAACAGGACGCGCCGCTCCGGGCTGGCAAACAGACCAAAGTTGGCCAGATGCGCGTCGCCGCCAAGCTGAACTATGACGTCCGTGCGGGGCAACGTGGACAGATCGTGCGCCATGACGGCGGCCGCGCCGCGATAGAACGCGAACGGACTCGCCACCATGCGGCCGTAGCGGATCGGTACGAGGTTCGGCAATCGTCCGGCATCGCCTGCCTTGAGCAGGGCAATCGGGTCGCGCTCCATGCGTGCGCAGACCGCGAGTTCGGCACGCGGAACCCGCTGCCGGGCCGCTTTGCCGGCGTCAATCCGTGCCGCACGCGAACCTCGGCCGCGAAACTCGCTGGAGAGGTCGCCAACACCTTCCCGCCTCGGAATGGGGTGCTCACCAGACGCCATGCCTGGTTTGGTGTCACTGGTGTTAGGCACGGCGACTCCTTCACTCGGACAAGTCCGCTTCAACCGCCTTGCGTCAGGCTGCCGCCGGCCGCGGGGGGGGCGGTGCGGCATCGCGCAACGCGTCGACTGCGGCATCGACCGTCGCAAAGATCTCCTGACGCCCCGCCTCTCCTGCGAATTTGCGATAGCGCTCAAGTTCTGCCCGTACCCCATCAGGTACCGCTACCGACGCGATGCCAATACCGCGCCGGGAGAGTTCTTCGCCCAACTGGAGCAGCATCTTGCCGGCTGTATAGTCGATGTTGCTGACTTCGGACGCGTCGACCACAAGCCAGCGCACCGGCGGATTCGCATTCTCCACCAGCTTCAGTACTTCTTCCATGAAGCGGCCGGCGTTTGCATAGAAAATGTCGGCCTCGAACCGGTAGACCACAATCCCCGGTGCCGCAAACAGTTGGGGCGCCACTGGATGTGCCTGCCACCTCCCGGCCGCGTCTCGCGTCAGCACACGCGTGCGTAGCCGGTAGCTGTGGCGCGCATGGTCGATGAACGAGAGAAACACCGCGACGATGATGCCGTGCTTGACATCGACGAACACGACCACGGCGGCGGTGATCAAAGCAAGGAAGAACTCATCCTTTTGAAGACGGTACAGTTCTTTCATGCCTTTCAGATCGACCAGCTTCACGCCGATCAGAAAAACAATCGCCGAGAGCACGGCAGAAGGCATGAAGCTGAGCGGCCTGGTCAGAAAGAGCAGCACCAGCAGCACGATCGCCGCGGTGGTCAGGTGTGCGACCTGGCTCCGCCCGCCGGCGGAGTCCACCATCTCCGTCTTGGTCGGGCTGCCATTCACCACGAACGTACCGGTCACCGCCGCGGCCGCGTTTGCGCCCGCGAGGCCGACAATATCGAGATTGGCGTCCACGCGCTCGTTGTAGCGGTTGGCGTACGCGCGTGCGGTCGCGACGCTCTGCGCAAGGATGACAATAAAGCATGACGCGGAGGTCGCCAGCACCTGATCGATATGTGCCAGGTGCAACGCCGGTACGGACAACGATGGCAAGCCGCTCGGCACGTTGCCGATGACGGCGATGCCGTGCTGCGTGAAATTGAAGGCAGCACTGGCTGCGATGGCCCCGACCACGGCGATGAGCGCGCCGGGAATGCGCGGTGCCAGGCGCTCGAACCCGATAATCACGGCGAGCACTGCCACGGAAAGTACCAGCGTCGCATAGTGCGTGTCCGCCAGGCGCTGAACCACCGATGCGATCTGGCCCACTGGCCCGTGCCCCTCCTTCGGCAGGCCGATCAACCCCGCCAGCTCGCCTATCGCGACTTGCAGACCGACGCCCGTCAGAAAGCCGATGAGCGCACTACGCGACAGAAAGTCGGCAAGAAAACCGAGGCGAAAGATGCGCGCTAGCACCAGCATGGCCGCTACTGTAAGTGCCACTGTGCTGGTCAGGCCCACATACTCTGGACTGCCAAACGCGGCAACCGTCACCAGCGTGCCGGCGAGAATGGCCGCGGTCGCAGAATCGGCAGCGGCGACCAAGTGGCGCGAGCCACCGAGCAACGCAAATGCGATGAGCGGCAGCAGGATCGTATAGAGGCCTGTAACGGCGGGGGTGCCAGCAATCTTCGTGTAGCCCATCACCTCCGGGATGCCAAGCGCAGCGAGGGTAACGCCGGCGACAACGTCGTGCGGGAACTGGGCTCGGTTAAAGGGTAGAAGCCCACGCAGGAAAGGCAGCCGGGAAGAACCTGTCTCTTTCGGATCGGTAGGTTTCATGTCGATGCCTCGCGATGGATGCCGAGCTGTCCTACCAGCGCGTTCGCAACCAGCTCGTTCGCGATCACGACATCGGATGCGCCGGCGCTTTCCAGCAATACCTTTCGCATCCTGTTTTCCCCGGGCACTGCAATCCTGAGCTTCGGATTGATCGTGTGCGCCAGCAATGTGATCGCCAGATTGCTATCTGCGTCGGCCGGCGTCACCACCAGCGCCCTGGCGTGTTCGAGGCGCGCGCGTTTGAGCACATCGTCGAACACGCCGGGTTCGCCGAGCACGACCAGGTACCCTTGTTCGGCAGCCTTGTCGGCAAGGCTTGCATCGGCGACCAGCACCAGCACCGTTTCGCCGGCGGCGCGCAAGTGAGCGGCAACCAGTTCGCCGACTGGTCTGTAGCCAGCGACAACGACATGGTGAGTGAGATTTTCGAGCTTGCGTTCCATGACTCTGTTCTCCCGGTAGCTCATCACGTCGTCGCCCGACAATATCCCGGTGAGCCTTGCCACCGCGAAGCCGCCGACCAGCATCGTGGCAAACATGGCCAGCAGCATGAATTGCTTCTGGCGCTCGTCGAATTCGGAAAAATCGCCAAGTGTCGTGACGAGGTTGACGCCGTTCCACAAAGCATTGAAGGCTTTAGTCGTGATCGGGGTATTTGACTCGTCGAGCAGCGCCAGGCCCGTTGCGGCCGCCATCATTACGAGCACGAGCAAGCTGATCGAGTGGAGCGCACGGCGTCGCCATTCGCGTACACGTATTACGCCAAGGCGGGGTTCATCGACACGGTAGATCCACATCGTCCCTCGCGTATCGGTTGAAGAGATCGTCCGGCTACGTTCGAATCAAACTCTCGGAGGCAAACCGTCGGGAATGGCGGGAATGGCGGGAATGGCTGCACTCTCCAAAACGGCGCTCTTCCAACCGGGCCACGCCGCAGGCGGCGGGGAATTCGACCCGAATAGATTGAATGATGTCACTTTGCCCGGTGAGTACAATGGGACTTTGGTCCAATGCGGCACGCCGGAGGCCACGCTAAGCGCCCAGTTGGCCAAAGCCGGACGTGCGGGCCAGCACGATCGCCTGCGCGCGATTTTCCACTTCAAGCTTGGAGAACACACTGGTGATGTGGTTGCGCACCGTCTTCTCGCTAAGGCCAAGATGCGCCGCGATCTGCGCATTGTCGCGGCCTTGCGCGATCAGCTCCACGATGTCCCGCTCGCGCCGGGTCAGCACGGTGAAGACAAGGTCCGCGCTGGGCGGGGTGGCGGGCAGGAACGCATGCACCTCGTCGAGCCAGCGCTGCCATGCCGGCTCGGTTTCCAGCAGCAGGTGGTTATCGCTTTCCAGCGGGACAAAGCGCGCGCCGGGAATCAGGCTGGCAATCAGCCGGCCCTCGTCGAAGGGCACGCGCGCATCGCGCACGGCGTGCAGCACCAGGGTGGGGCAGGATACCTGGCTGAGTTGGGACACCACATCGATTTCGTTGAAGATGCGCATAAAGCGCGCCGCGTTGGCGGGCGAGGTCGACACGCGCTCCAGTTCGTTGAACCAGCGATGCTGCTCGGCGCTGCCGCCGGGGATGAACTGCGTCGTGAAGAACTGGCGGAAGGCGGGGTTCTCCTGGCCCCAGCCGATCTCGGCGAGCCGGTTCATCAGCTCGGCCTCTTCCCGCAGGCGAGGGTCGAGCGCCCGCTTGAGCCTGCCGCGCGCATAGCCGCCATGCAGGATCAGGTGGCTGACCCGCCCGGGATGCGCCACCGCGTAGGCGACCGCGATCGATGCGCCTTGCGAGATACCCAGCAGCGGGAAGTGATCGACGCCGGTGGCTTCGACAATGGTTTCCAGGTCCTGCAGCCAGGCGTCGAAAGACAACTCGACATCGCGGTCGGACAAGCCGCAGCCGCGTTCGTCATAGCGCACCAGCGTGTGGCAATGCGATAGTTCGTTGAGAAGGTGGCTCCACACAGGGCTCTCGACATCGAACTCCAGGTGGCTCATCCAGTTCGCCGCCTTGACCAGCGGCGGGCCCTGGCCGCTGATGGCGTAAGCGAGGCGCACGCCATCCGGGCTGGTGCAAAGGCGAATCTGTTGCTTGCGCGTGGGCATGGGCGTTCACGCGGGCGGGAGTAGCCGGCGCGACAGGCCAAAGCACGGCTGCCGCGTACGGTGCACCGCGTGCTTCACCTAGCTTAGCAAAGGAAATCCTGCGTGAAGGTACCGTGGGTACCGTGTTTGCCGGCAGGTGCCGGGCACGCCTTTTCCGCCGGTGGTGTCACGCGCGGCTTGATGCCGTGGGGCCTTTGGGGGCCACGCATGACGACCACGCATGACGACCACTCCTTGTTGTGAGCCGGCTTTGTCGCCAGCGCTTATCTCGGGCTATGGCGATGGTGCGCCGTCATGCCGCGCCCATGGGTTGCAGGGCGGACAGGCATTCCGTGCCGCTGGCGTAAGGATCGGCCTGGCCGGTGCGCGCACCGTCGCTGAATGCGTCGCGCGGACCGGTGCGCCCGCCATCGGAGTAGGGGTCGCGAGGCCCGCTGCGCATGCCGTCCTGATAGGGATCGAAGGGGCGGGACGCGCAGGCTGAAAATCCCTGGCGGCCGAGCGTTGCCAGGGGCGTGCCCCCGGCTTGTCCGGAGCGTGCCCCGTCGGTGAAGGCGTCTCGCTGGCCCATGCGCGCCCCGTCGGTAAAGGCGTCTCGCTGGCCGGTGTGCGCGGGTGCGGTGCCCGCAGCCAGGTCACGCACGCCCGCGTTGGCCTGGGCTGTGGTGAGAAGGCCGGCAGCCAACGCGGCACCGGTGAGCAGGGTCTTGGCAAGATACAAATGCATATCGGTCTCCATCAGGCGTGCCGGTCCTGGCGTTGCCATATCCGGCAAGTCCTTCCTATGGGCAATCACCTCGGTGGCACCTGGCTGCACGTGACCGCCCTGACCGTGCAACGGCGATATGCGCGAGGTGAACCGGCAGCCATCCCATCCCTGGCGCGGCGCGCTGCGCATGACAGATTCCCGTGTTCCTTTCCGCTTTCCTTTTGCCTCCTTCGCTGGTCCCGGGGCAGCCTCAGTGCAGGCAGGCCAGGAGCAGGACAAGCCGCTGCGCGTACCCCGTGCCGATGCCGGGCAATGCATCCGCGCGTGCCTTGACGTCGTGCCACAGGGCCTGCGCGGCCAGGGGCCACGGCGCCGGTTCCACCGCCGCCTGCCCGCGCAGGGAACGCGCCAGCGACAGCGCCCGGCCCAGGTCCCGAACCGGCATGTCATGGTCGCGGACCACCCGGCTCGCCGCCGCGAGCAGCGTGTCCCACGTGCCGGCCTCGCAGTACAGCGCATAGAGCACCAGGACAGTTCCGCCAATCACGAGCGATGCGGCGGCGCCATCTGCCGTCAGGCCACCTGGCAGGCGCACAGACTGCCGGGCGTGCGCCGTGCAGTGGGTGTATGGCCGGTGGGTGTCCCGAAACCGCAAGTGACCCAAGTGATCCATGACTCCGACTCCTCCTTCAACGGCATCGCACGGTGCGGCGGTGCAAGCGCAAGGCGAGCAGGTATTGTCGGCCGCGGACCGTGCGCAAACCATGAGGCGAGAGTCCCGGTCAGGGTCCAAAGGGGCCGGGAGCGATCCCGGACGCCGGGGCAGGTGTCCCGGGCGCGCGCGCGAGGCAGAGCGGAAGCGAAAAGGAAGGGAAGAAAAGCGGAAAAAAGGAAGCGGGAATGTTCTATCGTCGAACACCGCAAGGGTGGGTGCCGGCGTCGCAGCCACGAATATGCCACAAATTCTTCAAGTTGCTGAAACATTAGGCAGTCCGAACGGATTGGCGGCAGCATGCCGGTTAGCGGGAAGCGAACCCCCTGTTATCCACAGCATTTGTGGATAACACGACCCAAAAAAAGTCGGGTTTCAGCACAAGACTGATTGCGTTGTCAAGCATTTAGAGGCTTTCCTCGGTTGGCTGCCCTGGGCGCCTTTGCGTCAATGATCGGACGGCATTGCATGGCATCCATCGGGCCGTCGTTGCGGTCGCTGTCATGGCCGGTGCACCCGCTTCGTCCTTGTCCGGTCCGTTGCCTTGTCCTATAGTTCTATTAATAGAACTAATACAGCGGGTTGGAGGAGACGATGGCAATGACGGCAGGCGCCCTGTCCGGGGTCAAGGTGGTAGACATCACGGCGGTTTTCATGGGCCCCTCGGCCACCCAGATGCTGGGCGACCTGGGCGCCGATGTGATCAAGGTGGAGCCGCCCGAGGGCGATGTCACGCGCGGCATCGGGCCTTGCGGCGACGAGAAGATGGGGCCGCTCTACCTGGGCCTGAACCGCAACAAGCGCAGCATCGTGCTGGACCTGAAATCGGCGGACGGGCGTGAAGCCTTGCTGCGGTTGGTGAAGGACGCCGATGTGCTGGCCTATAACGTCCGGCCGCAGGCCATGCAGCGGCTGGGGCTGGACTATGAAACCCTGTCGGCGCTGAATCCGCGCCTGGTCTATGTTGGCATGTTCGGTTTTTCGCAACGCGGGCGCTATGCGCCGCAGGCCGCGTTCGACGACCTGATCCAGGCCGCCAGCGGTTTGCCGCAGGCGGTGGCGATGGGCAGCGGCGACATCCCGCGCTATCTCCCGATCACCATCGCCGACCGCTCGGTGGGCCTCTACGCCTTCGGCGTGATTTGCGCCGCGCTCTACGCGCAGGCTCGCACGGGCAAGGGCCAGCGCGTGGATGTACCGATGTTCGAGACCATGGTGCCCTATGTGCTGGGCGACCACCTGTACGGCGAGACCTTCGTGCCGGCCCGGGGCGGCTTCGGCTATCCGCGCCTGTTGTCGCCGGAGCGCCGGCCGTACCGGACGCGCGACGGCCATGTGTGCTGCCTGATCTACCACGACCATCACTGGCGCACCTTCCTCAAGGCGATCGGCAAGGCCGGGTTGTTCGACGCCGATCCCCGTTTCGCCAGTATCACCACGCGCACGGCGCACATCACCGAGCTCTACGCGATGGTCAGCGACGAGATGGTCAAACGGACCACGGAGGAGTGGCGCGTGCTGCTAAAGGAAGCCGATATCCCGGTGTTCCCCATGCACACGTTCGAGACGCTGCTCGACGATCCGCATCTGCGCGATATCGGCTTCTTCCGCGAGACGGACCACCCCGGCGTCGGCCGCATCCGGGAGATGGCGGTGCCGAGCGAGTGGTCGGGCACGCCGCCTGGGAGCCAGCGCCACGCGCCGGGGCTGGGGGAGCATAGCCGCGAGGTGTTGCGCGAGGCCGGCTATGACGATGCGCAGATCGACAGGATGATGGCTGCGGGTGCTACGCGCGGACCGGTGAAGGCATAGGCGGAGACATGGAGACAGAGAGCATGCGTGCAAACGTGAACGTAAAAGACGTAAAAGACGTAAAAGACGT